>NZ_JBFUIC010000022.1:0-42144 GCF_056402075.1 Pseudomonas sp. P4_C3 | reverse complement strand
GGTCAACCCGCTCATGAAGGCTCGACAGCCGGGCGGCAGACCCTGCCGCCCAGTGGCTGCGTCAGTTCTTGGCACTGAACAGGAAATGAAAAAATGAACTCGCTCCTGGACAAGGCCGCCATTGCAGCCAGTCCCCCAAGCGTCGTGGCACGACGAAACCTGTACAAAACCATCGGCCTGATGCTGTGCGTCGGTGCCCTGGTGGTCTTGGCAGCCTGGGGGGCGCTGGCGTTTTCAAGTGCTGTGACCTCGACCGACAACGCCTATGTCCGCGGGGATGTCACCTCGCTCGCCGCCAAGGTCGCCGGCTATGTCACAGCGGTCGAGGTCGAGGACAACCAGGCCGTGCACGCCGGTGATGTGCTGTTTCGTATCGATGACCGCGACTATCGCGCCAGACTTGCGCAAGCCGAGGCCAATGTCAGCGCCGCCCAGGCGCGCCTGACCCATGTCGACGCGCAGATCCAGCTTCAGCATGCGCTGATCAGGCAGGCCGAAGCGCAAAGGCGCTCGGCCACCGCCGACATGAGCCTGGCGGCCAAGACCCACGACCGCAGCCGCAAACTGATCGTCAGCAACGCGGTCAGCCAGGCCCTGGTCGATGAAACCGGMACGGCGCAATCCAGAGCCGTGGCCTCGGTGTCGGCCGCTTCGGCCACGGTCGAGGCACAACAGCAACGCATCGCGGTGTTTGTGGCCGAGCGCGAGGCTGCCGTGGCCGCAGTGACCCAGGCACAGGCCGCGCGGGATCTCGCCCGGATCGATCTCGATCACACCGTGGTGCACGCACCGGTGGATGGCGTGGTCGGTAACCGTCAGGTTCGCCTCGGCCGCTTCGTAACGCCGGGCGGCTCCCTGCTCGATATCGTGCCGGTCAACGATGTGTGGATCGTGGCGAACTTCAAGGAAACCCAGCTCGAACATATCCGCCCCGGTCAGCCCGTGCGCGTCACGGTCGATGGCTACCCCGATGCGGCACTCGATGGCGTGGTCGACAGCTTTGCACCGGGCAGTGGCTCGGCGTTCAGCCTGCTGCCGCCCGACAACGCCACCGGGAACTTTGTGCGTGTCGTGCAGCGCGTGCCGGTGAAGATCCGCCTGGCCCACAATCCGCTGCCGGGGCGCATCGTACCGGGCCTGTCCGCGCGGGTAGAGGTTGCGCAAGGGGCAGGTTCATGAGCAGCGTTGCCTGTGCCACGCCGAGCAGCGCCAGAACGACGAACGGCGTCCTGCTCATGGTGGGCATCGTGCTGGCGACGTTGACGGAAGCGATCGCCAGCACCGTGCTGGCCCTCGGCCGCAGCGACATCATCGGCGACACCTATGCCACGCCTGATGAGTTCGCCTGGCTGGATGTCGGCTACATCGCGTTCAAGCTGATCGGGTTCATGCTTGCCCCTTGGCTGATGCAGCGGTTTTCTGCGCGCAACGTGATCATCGGCGCCACCCTGGTCATGGGCCTGGCGTGCTGCGTGGCTGCCATTACCGCCTGGCTGGAGCTGCTGATCGCACTGCGCATCCTGCAAGGCTTCGCTGGCGGTACTTTGTTGGTGGCGGGCCAGGCGCTGATTTTTCGCGGCTATCCGCGTGCCCTTCAGCCGGTCCTGCAAGCCCTGTTCGCCATGGCGGCCGTGGTCGCGTCGGCGACCCTCGCGCCAGCCCTGCAAGGGTGGTTGATCGACAGCCAGTCCTGGACCTGGATTTTCTTCAGCGTGGTGCCGCTGGCCCTGGCGGCGACGGGGCTCTTGCTCATCGCTGACCACCCCGTGCCCGCCAGGGTCCGGCAACGTTCGTTTGACTGGCTCGGCTGTGCACTGATCGGTGCTGTGCTGTTCTGCTTCACTTACGTGCTCAGCCAGGGCAGCCGCTGGGACTGGTTCGAGGAGCCGCGCATCCTGATACTGACGGTGATCGGCGGCGCCGCGCTGCTGGCCTTTCTCGGCCAACAGGTCTTGGCCAACGGCCAGGGGCTGCTCGACTTCAGCCTGTTCAAAACTAGCGATTTCACCTTTGCCTTTATCGTCAGTTTCGTCGCCGGAGCCGCGCTGTTCGGCAGCGCCTACCTGATCCCGGCGTTCGCCCTGTCGGTACTCGCATTCACACCGACCGATGCCGGCCTGCTCCTGTTGCCCAGTGGCGTTTTTTTTGTCGGCTCGCTGCTCATCGCTGCCTGGTTGATCAAGGTCCGCCGCGTACCACCGGTGGCGACCGTGCCCTTTGGCATCCTGCTGATCATGGCGGCGATGTGGATGCTCTCCGGCTCCACCAACGAAAGCGGCAGCGACGACATGATGGCGGCCATCCTGTTGCGCGGCCTGGGCCTTGGCTTGCTGTTTCTGTCGATCACCCTGATCGCCTTCACCCACCTCAATAGCCGCAACCTGGCCAACGGCATCGGCCTGTTCAATACCGGGCGCCAGTTGGGGGGCTTAATGGGCGTCGCCGGGCTTCAGACCTTGATCGACCATCAGGTTGTCAGCAATGGCGTGGTCCTCGGCGCCAACGTCACCCCAGGGGGGGGCGCGGTCATCGAACGGCTGACAACCACAACCGCGATGCTGGTAGGGAAGGGTATGGATCAGGTGGCCGCTGGCCGGGCAGCCACCAGCCTGCTGGGCAAGGCGGTGTCRGGTCAGGCCACGGTGATTGCCTTCGATACGGCGTTCTTCGCCGTGGCCCTGCTGTTCGTCTTTGCCGCGCCCATTCTGGTCGCCATCAAGATCGGTCTCTCGCGATACGCGAAAGCGCACGGACAACCGACGAATTGATGACCCGCACGAAAAAGCCCGGCGGGTGAGGCCGGGCTTTTCGTTGAGTCCTGCGGTAAAGCACTGCATTCAGACAGCGCGGCTTTCGATCAGACGATCCGAACCGCCTTCGGCGACGCGGTTTTCCAGCAGTTTGTCGGAACCGCCTTCGGCGACGCGGTTTTGCAGGAGCTTGTCGGAACCGCCTTCGGCAACACGTTTTTCCAGCAGGCGATCCGAACCGCCTTCGGCGACGCGGTTTTCCAGCAGTTTGTCGGAACCGCCTTCGGCAACACGTTTTTCCAGCAGGCGATCCGAGCCACCTTCAGCCACACGATTCTCGATCAGACGATCGGAACCACCCTCAGCCACACGGCTTTCAATCAGACGATCCGAGCCGCCTTCAGCGACCACAGGTTGAGCGGAGGTGGCGGCAAAAGCGTTAACTGCGAAAACCGAGAAAGCGATGCTGAGGAGGGTCTGGCGTTTCATGATGGTGTGCTCCGGGGTGCTTATGGGTTGGTATGGAGCTGATGTTACGCCGGGGATTTTTTAAGAGAACTTCATTGAATCAATGGTGACTATCGACGCAGTCAATGGATCGAACCCCCCTGTGGGAGCGAGCTTGCTCGCGATGGCAGTTTCACATTCAACATTTGTGTCGACTGACACACAGCAATCGCGAGCAAGCTCGCTCCCACAGGTTTTCATGCACCTGACAACGGGGTCAAGCCTCACTGATCTGACTCACACTCGTGATCTGTCCATTCCAGACCATCTCGTAATGAGCCGTCTGCACAATCGACGAAACAGGCCTTGGCGTCATCAACGCCCAACAATAACTGCCCGGCATCCGCACCGAGTGATAACGCAAACCCGGACAACCGGCGTCCCGCACCGCCCGCCCCAGAACACGGGAATGGCTGTAGTCGTCCGGCGCATACACAGGATCGCTCAGCAGCAGGGCGGTGGCATCCTTCATCCCCCCATCGTCAAATGCACAGACCAACCCACGAAACACAAACCGCTCATAGTTCAGGCTCGGCACCTTCGACCAATACAGAGCCTGGTGATGCCGCACCTCGGCCAGCGCCGCGTCCATCGAATCCGCCAGGTACAACACGCCAAAACGACCATTGCTGAAACGCGAACCCGCCGGGTTGACGTGGGTAAAGGGCGCAATCGCGTAGGAGCAACCCGCGATCCCGAACGGAATCTCGCTGCGCGCAATCAACTCCAGCTGACCCACTTCATTCTTCAACCGCGGATTGGTCAGCGCCTGAATCTCGAACAACAGCTCAAACTCATCCGCGTCCGCCACGTCATCAAACAACGCAATGGGCGGAAACTTCGAATTGACCAGGCGATAAGCCTGCAACGACTGACCAGCAAACACCGCCAGTTCACTCGCCATCACCATAACGCACCCCGCAGCATGTCGATGCGGCGGAAGGTTTCATACAGCGAAATCATGTCGCCCTGCGCCATGATCTCCAGCGGCGAACGCCCGTTGAAAAACTCGTTGTCATTGGCCATGGAGGCAAAGCCATACACGTTGTCCGGGTTGTCGAACACCAGCCGCAACGTCGCGTGAATGTTCAGCACAAAACTGATGCGCTGCATCTGGTCCGCATCCAGCGCCACCGCCCATTCCGGGTCCCGCTGCCGGGCGCGGGTGTAGGTGCTGCGGGAAATGCGCAAGATGCGGCAGGCCTGGTCGCTGGTGGCGTGCCACTTTTCCAGAATGCTCACGGCGGCGCGCAGGCCGGTGACACATTGGTTTTTGCTGAAGGATTGGGGTTGCAGGGGGACGGCCATGTTTGTGTCCTTGGGTTGCATCTATAGATTCAAATGTAGATTTATTGAGTCTGTAGAGCAATATTGGTGCGACGGATGGGCCTAACATGCCAATGCAATAGGGCCGCGATCTTGCTGAAGCTATGTGTTACTGAAACCGACGATGCAGGTCTGGAAAGACATCCTGGGCAAACCAGGCGGGCAGGCCGGGGGCACGACTCTGGATTTTGGCGTCCGGCTTTCTACCAGGCCGACTTTTATAAGCCTGGATAACTCGTTATCAATGATCGATGGAGGCAATGACTCCGGGGGGAACCGGGTCCAGCCAGGATTTCGAGGTGAATAAGGACATGGCAGTTTGTATCGCCAGAATTGTCTTCACATTTTATTTCATATAGATAATCGTTTAAAAAGCCTTATTTTGTTGGTTTTTATATGGCTTTGTGGAGCTTTTTAACTGAGCTGCCTTCACGTTTTATTTCACAATTTTATTTGAAAACTCCAGGATTCTGGAATGCCAATCGCCAGCAAATACAAATCAGGCGCTCGTATTCAATTACTTCGCTGCGACGCCCTCAAGTAGCGCCTGCACTTGCCTGGCCTGCGGGTTGCCCGCCGTTTTTCCATTGGGAATAAACGCCGCGCCCACGACTGCATCACTGGTGAAACGTCCGCCCCAGTGCATTCAGCCGAGTCGCAATAGGCGGCAAACGCCGACTGCTCAACGCCAGCGTCTGCACATCATCCGCCGTGTTCTGCGCAATGCTCTGCACCGACTGCAAGCGCCCGACAAGCTCCCTCGCCACAGGTCTTTTAACGCTGAGCTATTTAAGCAAATCGATTTCCGGCGTGGTCGAGGTGTATTTGAGAAACAGTGGAGGGCGTAGCCCTTGGCCGTCATTCCAGGCGGGTACGACGCCGCTTGTGGAAAAACAATGTCCGATATAGAGGCAGTAATGCCGAATTGACGGGGGGAGTACGACAGACTCCAGTGCAAAGCCTGCCGTACATCCGAGGCAATTACGATTTCTTCGGCGGATAGTTGCTGCGCAAGCGACCGGACTTTTTGCCGGTGGTTTTGCTCGGCAGGTTCGGCACCAGCGGACGGGATCTGGGTTGGGGGTTGGAGCGGCTTTGGGGTTGAGGTTGTTTGCTCATGGTTCGCCTCCTGAATTTTCAGGGATTCGCGAAGTGGTTTACTGATGAAGTTTAGCTAATTGACTGTGGGTTGGGTCGATTGGCTCTTGGGGCGTGTGTTGTGAGCGATCGGCTTTTGTTTTCAGCCCCATTGATAGACCCCCTTACGCAATCCTCGGATTTTGCCTACAACTTCGGCAGGAGTATCCCGCTATTCCAAAGATGAAAAACGGGAAATATTGACGGCGTAGAAAGGGGGGATCACCGGCTGTTCGGGGAGAACCTTTTGAACAGCAAAGCGCGAAGGGATGAGCCATGCTACAAAACGACCGCGACAATCTGGAACTCGATAAGCTGCAACTCGAAATCCGAAGGTCCATGGCCGAAACCCGAAAACTCACGGCAGAAGAACGCAAGCTCAGGCAAGAGACCTTCTGGTACCCGATCGCGGTAGGGGCTGGTATGGTGACCGCTATCGTCGCTGCTGTCAGCCTATGGGCGAAGTTTTGAGCATTCGTACCCGCCACAACAGATACGACTCGTGACCCACACAGGAAGTAGCAGCATGTCCACACAACCTACGAATCAAGCCAGCATTGAACAACTGCACCGCGACGTTGCAGCTTTTGTCGAGGAGATGCGTAGTCCCGCCCCGAACGCGATCCGCTCTACTGTGGTGCCGTTCAGCATCGGTGCCGCGCTGGCACTGGCAATCTTTGTTGTCGCCGCCCTGGTAGTCCGACTGGTCTAGTCTTTTACCCTTGCGCCGATGGTTGGGGCGTTTGGGTGAAACAGGTGTAAATCTGTTTCAGGACTAGACCAAAAGAAGAATACAGGCGCCCTCGGCGCCCAAATGTAGTCACTCTCCCACCTGCGCCCGCAACTGCCGCCCATCATCTTTCGTGCGCGACGTATACAGTAAATATTGAAGTATTGAAAATGCTACGTTGTTGCGGCATAACTTTTGCTCTGTCTATTTTATGGAATTGATATTGTGCATGGAGCGCTATATGCAAGAACCAATTACACATTATTCACCTTTAATAACGCCTGAGTCTCGACAGGTTCAAGCTACAGAAGCCCAAGTTTTTCCTTCAAGCTTCKATAGTGTTTTGTTTTGGGATGGGACTGTCCCGGCAGTTACTACGCCCCATAGTATTGAGAGTACCAAAAACCCCAGTAACGCATACCAAAAGTTGGAGGCGATAGGACTTTCGGTGCGCGATCAGATAACGAGTGTTTTTTCTGGTGCTACACCGAATGTTCGAGATTATCTAGAAAGACGCATAGTCGCAGCCATTGACGGGCAGGGGTTCAATGCGTTGGAAGCTGCCTTAAAAAAGAAAGCGATCATTGTAGAACTTCTGCAAAGAGCCAGAATCCATAGATGTTGGCTCGATGCACTACTGTATAATGGTTTAGACGCATTGTCGCTAGACAGAAAAATGAGTGCCGCGGTATTTGCATCGAATGCGGATGCAGAAGACGATATGGCAGTGCGACAAAGCTTTTATGAAGAATATCTATTATCGCTAACTGCCGCCTACGTTAAACGAATCCTTGTCGAAGCCATCTCCATTCTGGAGGACGCTTCCACAACTGCAGACGCGGCAATCCATAGCGCCTTGGCAAGGGGCGAAGTCGCTTACACCTACAGGTTACACATTGGTAATGGCATAGAGGCGGGCACTGTGGCGGGTGCCATTGCCATCCATGTCGCCGAAGGTTGGACCTTCGGGGCAGTGATCCATGAAGGCATTAAGTTGTTGGCAGGGTTGGGGGAGGTACTTATCAGTCGGGCCGCTGCTGTTGGGATCGGGGCCTTGTTCTATTCACCTGCTCTTGCTAACGGCGAACGCTTTCCTCAAACCGTTCTCACACTTCCCGGTAGCAATTTTTTGCCAAAGCCGCCGTCAAACCTGAATGAAATCGCCGCTACCGAAGGAACCATTGACCTTCCTTATCGGATTTTTGGCGACCTTAACCAATACACTCTCGTTGCAACCCCGGCTGGAGGGAGTGTCTCGGCAAAAGTGCCAGTGCGAGCATTGGCATTCGATCCAACGGCCAGCAGCTACAGTTTCACGTCAAACGATACACCGCCCATTATCCTCAGTTTTCCCATTATTCACTTGGGAAACGGATCGACAACTTCGCCTGCCCGCCCTGCGCAAGTACCGACTTACACTGGAGTTACGTTGTCGCCATTGCTTGTGCAGCCTGAAACCTTGCCCGCGGTCGAATTGCCTGATTTCAGGGATTGCATTTACTGCTTTCCGATTGAAAGCGGTCTGCCGCCAATCTACGTTGTTTTTAATAGTCCTTATGAGGGAGCAACCACAAGGGGAAAATACAGCGGTCGATTTTTCAATCCCGCCAAAGCCGGAGGCCCAATACTCGATCTCGATTGGACAAGTGCTACCGTGACCCAGGCGGGTATTGACCTGGTAAAATTACATACTGGACGCTTTGGTCCTTCGGACGCCAATGCCATTATGATTTTTCGCTTGAAAAAAATTCTGCTGGGTGAATTGGTAATCACAGATGCTGACAAACGCTTCTATACTCATGAACTCAGAGAGCTGGAACGTTTCAGAGCATTAGGTGTGGTTGACGGTGTAAACCCGAATGACGACGGTGTTATTTGGAACAATACTCACGCCGCGACGCTGGAAGACTACAAGCTAAAAGATGATTTTGAATTACTCTACACGCCCGAGGCTATAGAGGCAGACAACAAACAAACGGACAGAGAGTCCAAGCAAATTGGAGGAATAAAACGATGAACGTCATAAAAAACATCGTACTAAACGAGAAGCCTGAAGAGGTAATTCTATTTCTTACCAAAAATGAATTGGGCATCTCCTTTCCTCGGCTTGATGGCCTTTATAATCGGGCTAACTGGGCGCATGTGGAGAACAACATAGGGCTATTGAACCTTGTCAAGAAAATGTGTGATGCCGGTTTTATAAAAAATAATGGGTGCATAGTAGTGAGAGGACCCAACTGGAGAGAGCCGGCATTCATGCTCGAAGGCAAATATACCTTTGACTGACAGCACCAAGTACCTGAGCGCAGGTGCCAGAGAGCGGTGACCGTAGCCATCATTTCGTGGCCGTCCAGTTCCCTTGTCCAGTCGTTTAAATCATCGAAGGTTTCCCAGGTTGAGCCGCTGCCGCAGCGGCTCTTCTCTTTGTTACGGGCATATTGAGTATCTTCGCCTGATCGGTTTTTCGCAGCCTCGAATCAAGCTGAGGGGCAACCCCTTTCTGGAGTAGCAATAAAATGGGCGCAAGAGCACCCATTTTCATTTACTCCGCAGCCTGCGCCCGCAACCGCCGCCCAATCACATCCATCAAATCACAACCATCGCGCAAAGGAATGACCAGCAACTTGGAGAAGTCCTCCAGCACCACGGTGTCGCAACCGAGTTCGGATCGGTAGGCGATGTTTTCCAGTACCTGCGTGACTGTGCGAATGCGGTAATCCGCCATGGCTTGCAGGACGTCGAGTGGGGCTTGGGTGTCGATGAGCAGGGAGGCCGGAACCAGGTCGATTCCGGTGAGAGGCATGTATCGATTCATTTTGAAGATCTCTATTTGATTGGCTTAAGCCGTCACTCAGTCGTCGCCAAACGAGGGTGGCAGCTGTGCGCAGGTTGGCGAACCGGCATAGAGAAAACCGGCAGACCCGGAGGTCTCCCGCGCACAGCCGCCATGACAGCGGCTTTGCGGGTGCGATGATACCTGCAATAAAGCGGATAGCCTTCGCATTCTCTATGATCAGGTCGCCAAACCCGAATCGCCATTTAGGGCGACGGCGCCGACTATAAGCCCCATGAGATCAGCGCGGGAAGGTGAGGCATTCCGAGCTTTGTGTAGGACCTTTGATGATGAAACTTCAGACCTTTCACATAACGTCACTGGAAATATAAACACCGACCTGGGATGTTCACAGCCCCTTGGATTCAGCCACCAACGCTATCCTTAATCATCGCTCCCGCCGTCGAGATGGATCTTCCCGAATGCAAACCCCAACCCCCCAACGCCCCCTCTGGAAAACCTACCTGCTGTTCCTCGCCCCCATGGTCCTGTCGAACTTCCTGCAATCCATGTCCGGCACGGTCAACAGCATCTACATCGGCCAGATGCTCGGCACCCAGGCGCTGGCGGCGGTGTCGGGGATGTTCCCCATCGTGTTTTTCTTCATCGCCCTGGTCATCGGCCTTGGCGCCGGCGCGGGGGTGTTGATCGGGCAGGCGTGGGGCGCGCGGGAGATGCATCTGGTGAAGGCCATCGCCGGGGCGACGGTGTTGTTGGGGGTGTTGATCGGGTTGGTGGCGGCGGTGGTGGGGAGTGTGTTTGCGCGGTCGGCGTTGGTGGGGTTGGGGACGCCGGCGGATGTGCTGGACGATGCGGTGGCGTATGCCCATGTGATGTTGTGGATCATGCCGTCGCTGTTGGTGTTTGTGTTGTTCACGCAGTTGCTGCGTGGGGTGAGTGATACGTTGTCGCCATTGTTGGCGCTGGTGGTGTCGACCATTGTGGGGTTGGCGCTGACGCCGGCGTTGATTCGCGGGTGGTTGGGTTTTGCGCCGATGGGGATTCAGAGTGCGGCGTTTGCCGGGTTGGTGGGTAACCTGGTGGCGATGGGGTTGCTGGCGTGGCGCTTGATTGGCAAGGGCCATCCACTGGCGCCGGACCGGGAGTTCTTTGCCGCGATGAAGCTGGACATGGCGATTCTCGGCAAGGTGCTGCGCATCGGTTTGCCCACCGGCTTGCAGATGGTGGTGTTGTCGCTGTCGGAGCTGGTGATTCTGGCGCTGGTGAACCAGCACGGTTCCCAGGCGACGGCGGYGTATGGTGCGGTGACGCAGATCGTCAATTATGTGCAGTTCCCGGCGCTGTCCATTGCGATTACCGCGTCGATCCTCGGGGCGCAGGCGATCGGGGCCGGGCGCATCGAGCGCATGGGGCCGATTTTGAAGACCGGGCTGATGATCAATGTGTGCCTGACCGGTGGTCTGGTGGTGCTCGGGTATTTGCTGTCGCACTGGTTGCTGGCGTCGTTCCTCACCGAAGAGGCGACGCGAACCATGGCCCAGCACCTGTTGCACATCATGCTCTGGAGCCTGTTGGTGTTTGGTTTCCAGGCGATCATCGGCGGCATCATGCGCGCCAGTGGCACGGTGATGGTGCCGGTGGCGATTTCCATTGTCTGCGTGGTGGGGATTCAGTTGCCGGCGGCGTATCTGCTGGATGCGAAGTTCGGGTTGCAGGGGGTGTGGATGGCGTTTCCGGTGGCGTATCTGGGGATGCTGGTGTTGCAGACGCTGTATTACAAACTGGTGTGGCAGCATCAGAAGATTGAGCGGTTGGTTTAGTGGTTTTTTTGATTGCCTGTTCGCGATTGTGGTGGTTCAGTTGATGTAGAGGTTGACTGTACTGACGTCTTCGCGGGCAAGTCGGATCGCCGCATCGCCGCTCCCACAGGGGTAGCGGTGTTCGTAGTACTTGTGCACGACAGGCATGCCTGCCTGGGGAGGTTTTCATATGAACCCCTTGTCCCATTCCATCCTGCAAGACCGGCCAGCGGCCGGGCGGCGTTTGGTAGAGCCGCTGCTGCCTTACGCTAACCGCCCCGATGTCATCGTTCTGGCCTTGCCCCGTGGCGGTGTGCCGGTGGCTTATGAAGTGGCCACGGCGCTGAAGGTTCGCCTTGACCTGATGCTGGTGCGCAAGCTCGGCGTGCCGTCCCACCCGGAGTACGCCATGGGTGCGATTGCCAGCGGCGGTATCCAGATTCGTAATGAAGAGGCACTGCGCGTGCACCCGATTGATCGCGCTGCGTTCGACGCCGTGGTCGAACGTGAAACCCGCGAGCTGCTGCGCCGCGAGAAGGTCTACCGCGGCACGCGGCCGCCGGTGCAGCTCAAGGATCAGGTGGTGATCCTGATCGACGACGGCCTGGCCACCGGTGCCTCAATGAGGGCGGCGATCCAGGCGCTGCGGGTGCAGGCGCCTTCGCGCATCGTGGTGGCGGTGCCGGTGGCGCCGATCGAGACGGTGCAGGCGCTGCGCAGCGAGGTGGATGAACTGGTCTGCCCGCTGCTGCCCGAGTGGTTCACGTCGATTGGGCATTGGTACATGGATTTTACCCAGACCTCGGATGCCGAGGTGATCGAGCTGTTGCAGCGGGCGTGGCAACGCGGGGAGTGCGGATAGCGCTGGCGGCCATCTGCAGGTGGTCGCAAATCGCCGCGTGAGGTGGAATAAAGGCCGGTTGTTTGCTTTAGTCAACTGATGCCACCCCTCGTGTGCGGCACGCCAACTCAACACGGGAGCCCTCCCGGAGAGTGTCATGAACCTTCGATCCGCGCGTTGTGTCGCTCTGGCCGGCACGTTGGTGTTCGGCCTGGTGCCGTTCGCTGAAGCCGTGGAATACAAGAAAGTGAACGCCAGGGCCAGCACCTTGAGTTTCACCTATCAGCAGATGGGTTCGCGAAGCTACGGCACTTTCGGCAAGTTCGAGGCCAATCTCGACTTCGACACCGATAACCCTGGCGCCGCCCATGCCGCGCTGACCATCTACCTGAAGAGCATCGACGCCGGCAGCAGCGACGCCAACACCGAGCTGCAAAAAACGGCGTGGTTTGACACCGCGACTTATCCGGTGGCGACGTTCGAGTCGACATCCATCAAGGCCCTGGGCAATAACCGCTACACCATCACCGGCAAACTGTCCCTGCGGGGGCTCACTCGGGAAGTGAGTGTACCGGTGCTGCTGAAATCGGAGAGCGCCATCGGCATCTTCGAGGGCCAACTGGTGCTCAAGCGTGACGACTTCAAGATCGGCGATGGCGAGTGGGCGGACAGTGTGGTGTCCAACGAGATCAATATCCGCTTTCGGATGGTGGCGCCGCAGCGGTGACTCGGGCTGAACGTTAACTTCCGGTCGACGACATTCCTCCTGTGGGCGAGCCTGCTCGCGAAGACGGCAGAACTGTCGAAGAGATGTCGCCCGACACTCCGCCATCGCGAGCAGGCTCGCTCCCACATTTGATCCTTGGTGAATGCAAAATCTGTGTACGACGCTGATTCAAAGGTGGGAGCTGCACAAAAAAAAGCGCCCGATCCACATTGCATGGACCGGGCGCCGATCAATCCGCTCTAGTTCGCCACTATTGGCACCGTCACGGTTTTGCCGAAGGCTGATTTGATGGTCGCCGTCGGGCTAGCCGACGGGCCACTGCCGACGGTCGTCACCGCTATATTCCAGCGCGCGCCTGTCGCCGTAGGCGTCAGGGTGGCGGTGCCAAGGTTCGCCGTACCGGTTGCGACCGTGGCAGTCGCCGTGATGGTATTGCCCGTGCCACGCGAGGTGGTGCCGGACAGGACCCAGTAGTAGCGGCTGTTACTGCGGGCGGTGACGGTAGCGCTGGTGACGATCAGGCTCTCGTTGACCGCTGCCGAGACCGCCACGGACACCGTTGCCGATGCCGACTCCGCGCCCTTCGTATCGGCGGCCTTATAGGTAAAGGTCGCGGTGAACGGCGCGGGGACCGTGGCCGGTGGTGTGTAGATCACGCGCGCACCATCGGTGGTGACCGTGCCCTTGCCGGAATCCGGTTGTGCCRGGCCCACCACTTTAAGTGGCACGTTACCGTCAGGGTCGCTGTCGTTGGCCAGGACGTTGATGGTCAGTGGTTGGCCGTTGTCGCTGACGGCGCTGTCGGGGTTGGCGATCGGGTTTTTGTTATCGCCATCGTTGACACGGGTATCGCCAGTGCGGAAGGTTGGCAGCGCGGCGGAGTTGACGTAGTTGACACCGTCCCAGCCGGGCAGGGGCGTTGGCATCAACTGGAACTGGCCGGGGTGCTCGATATCCCAGCGCAGCAGCATGGCGTTGTCCTCGTGCTGGGTGTTGTGGCAGTGCTCCATGTAGGTCCCGGCGAATTCACGGAAGTGGATCGCCATTTCCACGTCCTGCGAGCTGTCGATGCCCTCGCCGATACGATAGACGTCCTTGCGGGCCCATTTTTCCCATTCTGGTGGCGCCTTGCCATCGCGGTAGAGGACGATCCCCTCTTCGAAGTGCACGTGCACCGGGTGGCTCCAGCCGTTGCCGCCGTTCTTGATTTTCCACACTTCGAGGGTGCCGTCGCCGGAGAACCCGGCATCGGTCGGGCCGTTGGCCAGTTGCGGAGCGGCGCTGATCCGGCGTGGGTCCATTGTGTAGCCGAAACCGCCGTCGGTCTTGATGGTCCAGGGGGCTGCGTCGGTGCCGTCGGAGCGACCGAAGATGAACTCACGATGCCGCGCTGCCTTGAGCGTGGCCTGCACCACTGGATCGTCGCGGTTGAGGGTCAGCGGGATCATGACCTTGCCGGCCGCTTTACCCGGTTTGGCGGGTTCGTAGTCGGCGGGGTTCATGCTCACGTCCTGGCCGGCATAAGGCTTGACCACCAGCTGCAGGAACTTGCCCACCACCGGGTCGCCATTGTCCCATTCCAGTCCTTTGCTGCCCGACTTGAGCACCGCTTTGTACTTCCCGGACAGCACATCGGCCAGGCTCAGCGGTGTAATCTCCGGACCCTTGCCGGTCTGGTGCTCCATCAGGTTGACGAAGTACAGCTTGTCACCGGTGTTGATCCCGTTTTTCGCAAAGTTGACGATGATGTCGTAACGTTCGGCGATGCCTATGGTGGGCAGGATGGCGTTGTGGTYCTGCAGGTCGCCGTCACCGTCCAGGTCCATGCTGCCGTCGAACGGCACGGCGTGTTCCATGAGGTTGCCGTCGTTGGCAATCATGTGGAACGGCACGCGGGTATASGACARRCCGGAACCTGCMGGKCCGGGGAATTCGCCGCCGGTGCCAACRACTTCACGCACCAGCGCGATCCTGAAGAAGCGCGACACCGAGCCATTGAGAATGCGGAARCGATAGCTGCGCGCCCGCACRTTCAGGCGCGGCTGGTACTGCCAGTTGACCAGGATCTGATCGCCGAGAAAGCCATCGGTGTTGAACGGGTTGAACCACAGYTGGCCATTGGCGTCCCAGGCCTTGTCGGCMAYCAKCAGGTTSACRTCRTAGTCGCGGTTGCCCCARGGCAACGCCGAACCRCTGGGCAGGCGCAGGTTGACGCCGTCTTCGARSGCTTCGTTACCGCGATCCAKGGCGCTGTAGTARTTCATCATCRYCGCGTTGCCCTTGTAGACGTTCTGCGCAGTGAAATCGAGCATGTGGTCGTGGAACCAGTGGGTGCTCATGGTTTCGCGCCAGTCGCCACGGATCTTGATGCTGCCGTTGTTGCAGGTCTTGAGGCCCGGCGTGGCATCGTTGACATAYAGGGTTTCGCCCGGGGCGCAGGGGAACGCCGCGCGCGGATCCTGAGCGCTGGTGTTGATGGTGTCGTAACCGGCCAGCTGGACYGGCCAGCGATAGTCGTAGTACTGCCCCGGAAAGAAAAACGCATTGGCATAGCCGTCGCTTTCAGCCGGGGAGTGGCCGTTGTGTTCGTGGGTGCTGAGGGTGTGCAGGCCAAAACCCATGTTGGCCGACGGATCGATCGGCAGGGCGTTGTAGTGACGCATCAGCACCGGTTGGCCGTAACGTACCATCAACAGTTTTGGCGGAAAGGTGCCGTCAAAGGTCCAGAGCGCCTTGTGGTTCTGAATCGGCATGTTGGGGTGAAAGCGGGTGTCGATGCCTTTGGTGGTGCCCGCAATGACCGGGGTGTCCGAGGTCTGGTTGTAGAGTCCGCCAGGCCCGAACTCACCGACGGCGTAGTTGTGCAACTGTCGGCGGTCGCGCATGCCGCCGTTGAGCTTGGCGCCTGCTTGAGCGGTCTTGAAGGCGACCTGTGGGTAGAACTCGTTCCAGCGCTGGTGCGACCAGCCTTTTCCAGGCGGACGACCTTCGGCCGGCGAGCCGACCGGATGGCGGTTGAGGAAGGCTTCGATCTGCGCTTTCCACGGGTTGCGGTCCAGCRMGTTGGAATACTGCGACGGAWACGGGTACAGCCCCGGCTGGCGCATGAAGGCTTCCAGCGCCGCGGCCGAAGGGCCRCTGCGGGCGATGYTGTTCGGGTCCTGCACGGGMGCCGGGCCGACGGTCGGARSCGGGAARGTCAGRGGCGGTGCYGGCAGTGTCGGGTCGAGTTTCTCCGTGCCGAATTCTTCGAACAGCAGCAGCTGCTGAGAGTACGGCGCGGCCCCGAACAATGGGCTGGGCTTGCCATTGGTGGGGATCTTGAAGGATGTTTGCTGGGCCGGCTGCAGCACGTTGTCGGTCGTTGGCGTGGTGCGGGTGCCGTACATGCCATTGGGCAGGGCGATGGCGCCCTGATTGGTGGGCGGCATGGTCAGTATCGAATCCAGCGCGGCCTTGGGRTCGGCCGGCGGGTTGGTATACGCCGATGGATCCGTTGGAGGTGGATAGCTGACATCGTCAAGCGGTACGGCGTTTGCGTTGCCGAGGCTGATGTTGATCAGCATCACAGCGGCGATGCTCGGTTTCCTGAAAAGGCCGAGCGACTTGAGGTTAGGCGTGTTTTTCATTTTGTTGCCCTCGGGGCGCGCCGGTGTGGCTGAYGTTGGCAAAACGCTCGATGCAAGAGGTGCGCCAAGCGCGGGGAGATCCGGGGGAGACAAATAGCTGATTGATATCAAACGCTTGATGGATTGGACTTTGGTCGTAGTGGCGCAGTGGGTGGGAATCCTCAAAGTTGGGGGGCTCACCCACCCATTCCCCCCCACTCACACCACAGGCCGGTGTGATGGTGGACGCTTTCGCGAACAGGCTCGTTCCCACAGAAAAACCAGTTGTGGGCAAAACCGCTGTCCCTCTGTGGGGACGAGCCGACTCGCGAAGAGCACAGTTCATCCAGCACAAAGTGTGCCTGACTCACTGCTGTCAGCCTCGAAAACGCAACGCCTCCCGTAGTAACGCAAACGCTGGCGAGGTCAGGCGCGCTATGATAGGCGGCCCTTGCCCCCGGAGCCCGTCACCGCAATGCCCCTGATCAGCCACTTCAAGACCCCGTGCCCCGAGCACATCAATAGCCAGATCCTGCAGATGGTGGTCGACAACCTGACCGACATCAGCATGGTCGCGATCCCGCCCAGCAACCTGCTGTACAACCTTTATCAATACGCGATCGGCTATGAGGTGCACCTGTATCTGGAGGCGCTGAACGGTGAAAAAGGCATTGCCGTGGAGCTGATTGTCGCCACTGATGAAGACGACCCGCAAAAGGTGATTGGCTTTGTGCTGTACCTGCCGGTGCAGGACGACCCCGAGGCGTGTGGCGTGGCGTACATGGCGGTGCAGGCCGAGTATCGGCGCCAGGGCGTGGCCCGGCGGATGCTGCGGGAAATGGTCGGCCGCTATCCCCATGCCGAACTGACCTGCGCGGTGGCCAAGGTGCCGTATTTCGAGGCGATGGGCTTTGAGGTGCTGGGCGTGCGTGCGACCCAGGTGTTGATGAACACCCGCGACCACGCCACCGATGGCTTGATGGCCTTGCTGGATGTGGCGTCGATCTACAGCTCGCTGGAAGTGCGGCAGATTCATACCTACCTGCTGCAAAAGCACGGCAAGCGGGCCATGACCGACGCGGAAAAACAGCGCGACCGGCATCTGGACCAGTTGACGCGCAAGGCCAATGAATTTGTGCGGGGGCGCTTGGGTGACAATGCCGTACCGGCCGCCGGCCCTCGGTTGCGCCTGGTCTGACCGCATTCTGTTTAACACCACAAATCCCCTGCAGGAGGAATGTGTGGTTTTCAGAGGTAAAAAAAGAGCCTCAAAGCTCTTGATGGGGAGGAAGTGGAGCCGTGAGGCTCAAGATGCGCGTAAAACAAGCGGTGAGCTTGGTAGTGGTTCAGTTCACTCACCACCTACGCAGCGGCTTGAGCAAGCAAGCGGCTGCGTAAGTTCATCCTAGAAAGACCGAGTGTTTCACTCAAGTACCGCTAGTCGCATCCCCCGGCCAGCCGGCGCGACGCAACGCCTTGAGCAACGTTTCGGCATCCAGCCCCGGTACCGCATGCCCGTTGCCTTCGGCGGTGTCGGCGGCGAGCAAGGCATTGATGATGGCTTCTTCCACGGCTTCGGTGGCCGCCAGGAACAGCTCGCTGATGTGATCGTTGTTGACCATGCTCAGGTTGTCGGTGGTCGGTGCTTTCTTGCTCTCATAGGCGGCCGGCGGCACGTGTTCATTGCCGGTGGCGAAGGCGATGAAGATGTCGCCGCTGTGGTCTTCATTGCCGCCGCCGGTGCGGGCCAGGCCGAGGCTGGCGCGCTGGGCCAGGCGGGTGCACTGGTGCGGCAGCAACGGCGCATCGGTGGCCAGGCAGACCACGATCGAGCCCATCCCCGGGTGGGGCAACGAGGCCTTGAGGAACGGCGAATCGACCTGTTCCATGTAGCGCCCGACCGGATACCCATCAACGCGCAGTTCATTGCGAATGCCATGGTTGGCCTGGACAATCGCGCCGACCGTCCAGCCACCCTGGGCGCTGTTCAAGCGTCGCGACGCGGTGCCGATGCCGCCCTTGAATTCGTGGCAGATCATGCCGCTGCCACCGCCGACATTACCTTCGGTCACCGGCCCGCCCGCCGCCGAACGCACGGCCTGGGCCACGTGTTCCGGCTTCACGTGAAAGCCGTTGATGTCGTTGAGCAGGCCGTCGAAGGTTTCCAGTACCACCGGCATGTTCCAGTAGAGACGCCCGTCATCCGGTTGCTGCTCGCGGTCGAGCACGATCAGCGCATCGCGCACCACGCCCAGGCTGTGGGTGTTGGTGAAGGCGATGGGACTGGTCAGCAAGCCGGCCTCGCGAATCCACTCCAGCCCCGTGGCATCGCCGTTGCCGTTGAGCACATGCACACCGGCAAAGCACGGTTGCTGACTGGTGGAGCCGGCACGCGGTTCGATGACGGTGACGCCGGTGAGGATGTCGCGGCCGGTGGCGGTGCGTCCTCGTACATTGCTGTGGCCGACGCGCACGCCGGGGACGTCGGTGATGGCATTGAGCGGGCCGGATTGCAGTTGGCCGAACTGGATGTTCAGGTCGCGGGCACGTGGTTTCATGGGTTTTCTCATCTTCGAATCGTGGCAGAAAAAAGAATATTTGTTGGGCACCACGGACCCTGTGGGAGCGAGCTTGCTCCGGGCGGCGTTCCGACGATAGCGGTGGATCAGTCGCCATCGATATTGAATGCAGCGGCCCCATCGCGAGCAAGCTCGCTCCCACAGGGTTTTGTGATGTCCTCGTCACTGGCCGTTTTTGACCTTGCTCCAGATCCGCGTGCGCACTCGTTCGGTGGCCGGCGGCAGGGGCTGGAGGGTGAACAGGGTGGCCATGGCTTCGGCTGGCGGGTAGACGGCCGGGTTGCTACGGGTGGCTTCGGCCACCAACGTGGTCGCGCTACGGTTGCCGTTGGGGTAGTTGAGGTGGTCGCTGACCGGGGCGATGACTTCAGGGCGCATCAGGTAGTCGATGAAGGCCATCCCTTGTTCCGGGTGCGGGGCGTCCTTGAGCAGTACCAGCGTGTCGAACCACACCGGCGCGCCTTCCTTGGGCAGGCTGTAGGCGATCTTCACGCCGTTGCCGGCCTGCTCGGCGGTGGACTTGGCTTCGAGCATCGCACCGGACCAGCCGACCGCCACGCAGATGTTGCCGTTGGACAGGTCGCTGATGAACTTCGACGAATTGAAATAGGCGATGTGCGGGCGCAATTTCAGCAGCAGCGTTTCGGCCTTCTTGTAGTCCTCGGGGTTGGTGCTGTTGGGCGGCAGGCCAAGGTAGTGCAGGGCCACCGGCAGCATCTCCGACGGCGAGTCGAGCATGGCCACGCCGCATTCGCCGAGTTTGGCCAGGTTCTCTTCCTTGAACACCAGGTCCCAGGAATCCACCGGCGCCTTGTCGCCCAGCGCGGCGCGTACTTTGTCGATGTTGTAGCCGATGCCGTTGGTGCCCCACAGGTAAGGCACGGCGTACTGGTTGCCTGGATCGTTGTTGGCCAGTTTCGCCAGCAGATCGGTGTCCATGTTCTTGAAGTCCGGCATCTGCGCACGGGGCAGGGGGGCGAGGGCGCCGGCCTTGATCAGCGTGGGCAAACTGAAGTTGCTGGCCACCACCACGTCGTAGCCGCTGCGGCTGGTGAGCAACTTGCCCTCGAGCACTTCGGCACTGTCGAAGGTGTCGTAGACCGGTGCAATCCCGGTGTCACGCTTGAAGTCCTGTAGGGTGGTGGGGCCGATGTAGTCGTACCAGTTGTACACGTGCACGGTCGGAGCTTCGACAGCAAAGGCCGACAGCGACACCGTCAGGCAGGCGCCAAACCCCAGATTGAAATACAAGCGGTGACGACTCATGATGCGGCACTCCTGGCCTGTTGCGGCCGGTGGTAATCAGGAGTTTGCAGCGTATCGACCGGGGTGGCCTTCACCCATTCCCATCATGGGTTACTCGAAAGGGGTAGTGCGTGGACGCGTTGTTGAAAGAGTTGCCGGTGCACCAGGGGCTGGCGCGGGTTTTCACGGCGGTGGGGCGGGACAGCTTCTGGCGTGCGCTGGTCGATACCTTGCGCTTGCTGGTGCCGCTGGACAACGCGCTGGTAGCGCTGATGCGCCCGGGCCACGTGCCGCGCCTGCTGATTGACTTCGATGCCCAGGGCAGCCCCGACGAGCATGAAGAACTGGCGGACTACTGCGCTGGCATGTACCTGCTCGATCCGTTCTATCAAGCGGCCTGCGCGGGCATCGCCGACGGCTTGCACAGCCTCGAATCGGTGGCCCCCGACCAGTTCCAGCACAGCGAGTACTACCTGAGTTACTTCAGCACCGTGGTCGGTGGGGACGAGTTGCAGTTCATGGTCAACGTCGACGGCGCCGTGCTCGGCTTGTCCCTCGGGCGTTCGACGCGCTTCAGCCTCGAGGAGCAGGGCCGCCTGATTTGCGTGCGTGACTGGGTGCTGGCGGCGATGCGCCGACACCTGGATTTGCTGCCGCCGCAAGGGCCGGTCGCCGAACCACCGGCCGGTGATCTGGCGACCTTGCTCGATCGCTTCGACGCACGCCTGACAGTGCGTGAGATCGAAACCGCACGCCTGATTCTCCAGGGCTTTTCCAGCAAGGCCATCGCCCAGCAAATGGGCATCTCCCCGGAGACGGTGAAAGTGCACCGGCGCAACCTCTATCACAAGCTCAACGTGAACGGGCATGGCGAGTTGTTTGCGCTGGTGTTGCGGCCGCGTTGAGATCCAAGTCTAAAGATCGCAGGCTTCGCCAGCTCCTACAGGGGTATGCACAGGTCCGTAGGAGCTGCCGCAGGCTGCGATCTTTCAGCTCCGCAGCTTGAACACCAACGCCTTCAAACCACACTCCACATCCGCATCCGGAAACTCCGGCGGATTCTCCAGACGCTGCTCGAACCGCAGGCTTGGCGCCTCACGGGTAACACCGTCGATCAGGAAGTCGGCACCAAACGCCGGGTCGTTCATGCAGGCCAACACCGTACCTTCAGGGCTGAGCAATTCCGGCAACCGGCGCAGCACGCGCTGGTAATCCTTGGTCAGCAAAAAGCTGCCTTTCTGGAACGACGGCGGGTCGATGATCACCAGGTCGTACGGCCCCTTGCCAATCACCTTGCCCCAGGATTTGAACAGGTCGTGACCGAGGAAGCTGACCTTGCTCATGTCGTGGCCGTTGAGCCGGTGGTTGTCGCGGCCACGGTTCAAGGCGGGGCTCGACATGTCGAGGTTGACCACGTGGCTYGCGCCGCCTTCGATGGCCGCCACCGAGAAACCGCAGGTGTAGGCGAACAGGTTCAATACCCGCTTGCCTTCGGCATTGGCGCGGACCCAATCGCGGCCGTAGCGCATGTCGAGGAACAGCCCGGTGTTCTGTTTGCGGCCCAGGTCGACCCGGTACTTCAGCCTGCCCTCAGTGATCGTCAGTTCGTCGATCTCTTCCCCGAGCAGCCACTCGGTGGTGCTTTGCAGCAGGTAGCGATGTTGCAACAGCAGCGTGTGGGCACCGGATTTTGCCCACTGTTCAGACTGGGTGATCGTCATCAGCACCTGCTTCAAGTCTTCCAGTTGCGCCGCTTCCGGCTCCTTGAACAGCGCCACCAGCACCACGCCCTGCAACCAGTCCACAGTCACTTGCTCCAGCCCCGGCCAGCAGCGGCCACGGCCGTGGAACAGGCGGCGGGTTTCGGCGGGGACGGCCGCGAGGGCGGTCAGCAGGTGCTGGTTGAGGGTGGCGAGGGCTTCAGCGTTCATTGGTCTGGGTCGGCAAATTTCGGGGGCGGCATTTAACCATAATTGCGCAACCGGCGGAGCACACAAAACCCTGTAGGAGCGAGCTTGCTCGCGAWGGTGTGTCAGTCGACACAGCGGYGCCTGAYACACCWTCGCGAGCAAGCTCGCTCCTACAAGTATCCGGTGGCAGTTATCACGTTTAATTTAACTTTACGTGAGGATTTGGCGATCTTCCGGCTCCCATAATCGGCTCCAACGAACAACAACCGGGAGCCGGACATGTCGCAGAGCACTGCTTCACCCAAGTCCAGTCATCCACGCTGGCTACGCCTGACCCATTGGCTCAACGCCCTGGCGGTGCTGGTGATGGTGACCAGCGGCTGGCGCATCTACAACGCCTCGCCGATCTATGAATTCAGTTTTCCCAAGTCGATCACCCTCGGCGGCTGGCTCGGTGGCGCGCTGCAATGGCATTTCGCGGCGATGTGGTTCCTGGCGATCAACGGTTTGATCTACCTGGCCTTCAACCTGTTCAGCGGGCGCCTGAAGCGGCGTTTCTTCCCGGTTTCACCCAAAGGTGTGCTGCATGACCTGTGGGCCGCCTTGCGCGGAAAACTCGGGCATGCCGACCTCAGTCATTACAACCAGGTGCAACGGGTCGCTTACCTGTTCGTGATGGTCGACATCACGCTGCTGGTGCTCTCCGGGCTGGTGTTGTGGAAGTCGGTGCAGTTCCCGCTGTTGCGTGAATTGCTGTTCGGTTATGAAGGCGCGCGCCGTGTGCACTTTTTCGCCATGGCGCTGTTAGTGGCCTTCGTGGCAGTGCATCTGCTGATGGTCGCGCTGGTTCCGAAAACGCTGTTGGCCATGATCGTCGGCCGCAAGGAGCAGGTATGAAAAAGCGCATTCAGGTCCCCGGGCTGGACGAGGCTTCGATCCTCACCGACGCCCGCAAGATCCTCGCCCCGCAGATCGAAGATCGCTCGCGCCGTTCGTTCCTGCTGCGTGGCCTGACCCTCGGCGGCGTGGCCATGCTGTCCGGCTGCAACATCACCGACAACGAAAGCGTCGAAACCGCGCTGTCGTCCATGTCGCGTTTCAATGACCGGGTGCAAGGCTGGCTGTTCAACCCCAACGCCATGGCGCCGACCTATCCAGAGTCGATGATCACCCGGCCGTTTCCCTTCAATGCCTTTTACGGCATCGACGAGGCGCCGACGGTGGAGGAGGAGGGCTATCGCCTGGAAGTCACCGGCCTGGTCGCCGACAAACGCAGCTGGCGCCTCGAAGAGCTGCGCGCCATGGTCCAGACCGAGCAGATCACCCGGCACATTTGCGTCGAAGGCTGGAGCGCCATCGGGCGTTGGGGCGGCGTGCGCTTCAGTGACTTCCTCAAGCGCATCGGCGCCGACACCGATGCCAAATACGTCGGTTTCAAATGCGCCGACGACTACTACACCAGCATCGACATGGCCACCGCGCTGCATGCGCAGACTCAGTTGACGCTGACTTACGACGGCGCCGTGCTGCCCCGCGAGTACGGCTTCCCGATGAAGCTGCGCATGCCCACCAAGCTTGGCTACAAGAACCCCAAACACATCCAGGCGATTTTCGTCACTAACACCTATCCGGGTGGCTACTGGGAAGACCAGGGTTACAACTGGTTCGGTGGCAGCTGACGGGGGCCGGCCATTTCACACGTCCACAACCCACGTTCCAAGGAGCTTCATCATGAAAAAGTTGACCACCGTTGTTCTGTCCATGTGCCTGGCCGTTGGCGCTGCCTCTGTGTTCGCAGCTGACACGATGAGCAACGACAGCATGAGCAAGGATTCGATGTCCAAGGACGCCATGTCCAAGGATGCGATGAAAAAAGACGCGATGAAGAAGACCGATTCGATGTCCAAGGACGCAATGTCCAAAGACAGCATGAAGAAAGACGAGATGAAAAAAGACGCGATGTCCAAGGATGCGATGAAGAAAAGCGAAATGTCGCAGTAAGTCCAGCCACCGCAGACCCTGTGGGAGCGAGCTTGCTCGCGATGAGGGCATGACAGTCGACATCGATGTTGACTGAYCCGCCGCCATCGCGAGCAAGCTCGCTCCCACAGGTTTTTCCGCAGGGCCTCGGGGTAACGTGCTGCACAAGATTGATCAGCCCACTTGATACCAGCCACTTGGCTGTATCAAAAATGAATTTTCCGCCGAGTCCGCTGCTCATACCCTATAGGTAGCGGATTTGAGCCCGCGATTTCATTGAGGCAATCAGGGAGCGGCAGGGTCATGAGTCGAGTACCGACGGCGGGTGGAGATCTTCCTGGCGGGTTGATTCTGGTGGTTGAGGACGATCCGCTGATCCTGGAGTTTCTCTGTGAGATTCTTCAGGAGGAAGGTTTTGTCGTCGAGCCGCAAACCAGTGCGGACGCGGCAGTGATGTATCTGGAGCAGCATGCGCCGCAGGTGGGCATGCTGCTGACGGACATCACCATGCCCGGCACGCTCAATGGCGCGGACCTGGCTAACCAGTTCGGCGATCGCTGGCCGGACAAGCCGATCATGATCATGTCCGGTTTCGAAACCCCGGCCAGCTCCGGGGTGCGACATGCCGTTTCGTTCATCAAGAAACCCTGGGCCATCGGTTCGTTGCTCGATTGTGTCGACGGCGCTTTCAAGTCAAAGAGACTCAACTGACTCACTCGCAGGTGTTACATTCCCGGGCAAATCCGTCCGGCACCTGCGAGGTTCTTTTCCTTGTCTGATCACACTGTTTTCAACTCAACTTACCGTGCCTTTCTGTTCGACATGGATGGCACCGTGCTGACGTCCATTGCCGCCGCCGAGCGAGTCTGGACAACCTGGGCGGTGCGCCATGGCGTCGATGTCGACACCTTCCTGCCCTCCATTCACGGCGCCCGCGCCGTCGACACCATCAGGCGCCTGGGCTTGCCCGGGGTGGATGCCGAGGCCGAAGCCGCGTGGATTACCGAAGCGGAAATCGACGATGTCGACGGGGTATTCGAAGTGGCTGGCGCGGCGGGCTTTCTCAAATCACTGCCGACTCATCAGTGGGCCATCGTCACTTCCGCCCCACGGGAATTGGCGTTGCGGCGAATGGCGGCGGCGGGGATTCCCGAACCCGCCGTCATGATCACTGCCGAGGATGTGACTGCCGGCAAACCGGACCCCGCGGGTTACCGCCTCGCGGCCCGGCGCCTGGGTGTCGAGCCTGCACAATGTCTGATTTTCGAAGACGCTACGGTGGGCATTCTGGCGGCCGAGGCGGCGGGGGCGGATTTGATGATCGTGACGGCGACTCATGAACAGCCGATCAAGACGTTGCATGCGACGTTGGCGGGTTATGAATCGGTCCGGGTTCAGGTGGATGCCGATGGTTCGGTTCGATTGAAGTCTGTGTAAACAACAGCAATCCTTGTAGGAAGGGCCGGGCGACGTTCCCACAGGTTTTTGTGTTTGATTCAGTAAATTTTAGGGATCAGCCGCCAGGAGCGGGCGCAATAGGCCTCGTATTCGCTGCCGAACTGTGCCCGGAGCAAGGCTTCTTCCGAGTGAATGCGCGCGATCAGCGGGATCAGCGTCAGCGCCACCAATATCAGCCCGACACCAGAACGAAAGGCCAATGCCCAACCCATGCCGATGACCATCATCCCCAGGTAACTGGGGTTGCGCAGGTTGCGGTAAATCCCATCGGTGACCAGCCGATGCCCCGGCTGAATGGCCACCAGCCCGCTGAAGCGCTTGCCCAGCACAAACACCGGCCATAACCGCAGCGCGCCGCCGCCGACGAACAAGAGTGTGCCGAGCCAGCGCACGCCTTCACCGCCAAAAGTCCAGAAATCGATGCGGTCGGTATAAGCCGGCAGAAAGCCGCTCAGTAAGCCGATCACGCCGAAGGCCGGAATGACCCAGCGGTTGGCCCGGTCTTCGCGTTCCCCCGAGCTCAGGTTGACCTCGGTGAACAGAGAAGCGACAGCCATGATCAGAGTGGCCAGGGCAACGACGACCAGTGAACCGTGGCTGAAATAGGCTGCGAAACCACCCAGTCCCCAGATCGCCAGGGCGAGGTAGGCGAGGGTGCTGACGACGGCGAAAAACGCCAGTTTGGCCGAGATTTTCATGGTGCCTCCGCGAACAGGCTTACGTAGGAGCTGCCGTAGGCTGCGATCTTTTGATCGTTCTTTGGCCTCAGAGTTTCCATGGGTAAAAGATCGCAACCGGCGCCGGACCGCTGAGACGGTCACCCCGAGGCCGGGTGAACTAAGCTTGGGAGAGAGGACCGTTCACCACCGGCTGGCCGAAGTGCTCCGCGAGCCGGTGGCGTGTAACAGGAGCCCATATGCTTCACATCCGAACGCCTTTGATCCTGCACCCTGGCCTGTCGACCCCGTCCCGCCGTATCTGGCTGAAACTGGAAAACCTGCAACCCAGCGGCTCGTTCAAAATACGCGGCATTGGCTTGCTGTGCAGCCGGGCGGCGCAGCAGGGCAAGCGCAAGGTGGTCTGTCCCTCCGGCGGTAACGCGGGACTGGCCACGGCCATGGCCGCTGCATGCCTGGGGCTCAAGGCATGCATCGTGGTGCCGCACACCACCCCGCAAAGCACCAGGGCGCGGATCAGCATGACCGGCGCCGAGGTGATCGTCCACGGCAAGGTCTGGGACGAAGCCAATCAACGGGCACGGGAACTCGCCCAGGACCCACGCAGTGAATTCGTGCCGGCCTTCGACCACCCGGTGTTGTGGGAAGGGCACAGCACTATGGTCGATGAAATCCTTGACGACTGCCCGCCAGTGGATGTGCTGGTGGCATCGGTGGGCGGCGGTGGCTTGCTGGCGGGCCTGCTCACTGGTCTGATTCGTCATCGGCACACCGATTGCCGCATCGTTGCCTGCGAAACCGAGGGCGCGGCATCGTTCGCCGCGGCGGTGGCGGCCGGGTACCCGGTCAAATTGCCGAAAATCGACACTGTCGCCACCTCCCTGGGCGCCGCGCAAGTGGCCGCCTGGCCGGTCAAACACATCGGCGATTTTCCCCATGAATGCGTGGTGCTCAGTGATGATGAGGCGATCATGGGCGTAGTGCGTTACGCCAATGATTTGCGTCAGCTGGTCGAGCCGGCGTGCGGGGTTTCATTGGCGATTGCCTACCTCGATCACCCGGCGATTGCCGACGCCCATGACGTGGTGATCGTGGTGTGCGGCGGGGTGAGTATCAACGCACAACTCGTGGCCGGGTGGGCAAGCTTGTCCACTGGCACGCACGCGAGGTAGGGCTGGAAACGCTATCCCGGCGTCACAAGCCCCACCGCTGGCGATGACGATCTTCAGTGATCGGCGGCAACGCCTTCCTGGACGAGAATGGCGCGGGCCAGGTCTTCGTCGCTTGCGTTGTTGAGGGCGGGATTGTCCTGACGGATCTTTTTCAACACCGCCTCCAGATAGGCACCACGAATCGCACCGCCACTGGCGACGAAGCTGGAAGCGTCATCCCGGGCGGGAATCATGAGTTTGTGGTCTTTGAACGTTGAGTACAGCGAAGCGGAAACCCCGGCGGAAGTGGCGACGTCACCCGCATCCACTTTGGCCAGAGCCGAGCCGAAGGGTAAACAAAGTACCAGGGAAGAAATGATAAACATCCGGCGCATGACGGTGTCCTCCGACAGCATGAAGCATAAGGGAATTACCACATAGTTTAGGATGCGTGGCGGTCGCCGAGAGTTCCCTGGCATTAGCGAGGAACGGGCTGAGAGGGAGGCAAGGTCGTTGAACGTCGATATTCAAAGCGTGGTGATCGGGGCAGGCGTGGTCGGGCTGGCGGTGGCCAGGGCGCTGGCCATGAGCGGGCGGGAAGCGCTGGTGGTGGAGGCCGGCGGGGGGATCGGCACGGGCATCAGTTCGCGTAACTCAGAAGTGATTCACGCCGGCATCTATTATCCGGACGGCAGCCTCAAGGCGCGGTTGTGCGTGGAGGGCAAGCAGCGTCTCTACGCCTATTGCGATGAGCACGGTGTCGATTACCGGCGCGTGGGCAAGCTGATCGTGGCCACCGATGAACAGCAGTACGCGGCTTTGCAGCGTCTGTTGCAGCAGGGGCGTCTCAATGGTGTCGATGACCTGCAATGGCTGGATGGGGCACAGGCCCGGGCGCTTGAGCCGGCGTTGTCCTGTGTCGCGGCGCTGTGGTCGCCGTCTACTGGCATCGTCGACTCCCACGCCCTGATGCTGGCACTTCAGGGCGATGCCGAGCGGTTCGCAGCGACGCTGGCCTTGCGCACACCGCTGCTGTCGGCCCGTTGCATGGAGCAGGGCTTCGAGCTGCGCATGGGCGGCATTCAACCCATGACCCTGTACTGCCGCGAATTGATCAATTGCGCGGGGCTGTCCGCTCCCGGGGTGGCGCGCGCTATTGTCGGTCTGCCTGGGCAATTCATTCCCCGGGCGCATTTGTGCAAGGGCAGTTATTTCAGTTTCAGCGGCCGGGCGCCGTTTCGCCACCTGGTGTATCCGGCCCCGGAGAACGCGGGACTGGGTGTGCACATGACGCTCGACCTGGGTGGGCAGGCGCGCTTCGGGCCGGATATCGAATGGGTCGAGCACATCGATTACCGCGTCGAACTCCGCCGGGCCGAAGGGTTCTATCAGGCGATCCGCCATTATTGGCCGGGTTTGCCGGACAACAGCCTGCAACCGGCCTACAGCGGCATTCGCCCGAAAATCAGCGGGCCGACTGAACCGGCTGCCGACTTTCTCATCAGCGGTCGGGCCGAGCATGGGGTGGAGGGGCTGGTCAATCTGTTCGGCATCGAATCACCGGGGCTGACCAGTTGCCTGGCGCTCGCCGAACACGTAGTAAAACGCCTGGACGACCGATGATCAGGGCTGGCACTGCCTTGCGGGCATTGGGTCTATGCTAGGGAGTGCGCTTACTGCCATCGGAGAACTCTGATGATCACCGTACGCACTGCCTGTCTGCTGGCCGATTATAAACGCTGGGCCAATCAGCGCCTCTTTGACAGCCTCGCAGCGCTCCCTCCGGGCGAAGTCAAAAAAGAACGGGTGTCGGTGTTCAAAAACATGATCGGCACCCTCAATCACGTGTACGTGGTGGATTGCATCTGGCAGGCGCACCTCGAAGGCCGGGGGCATGGCTTCAAGACTTCACACGACCTGCTGCATGCCGATCTGTCCGAACTGCGCCTGGCGCAAAAAGACATCGATCGCTGGTACTGCGACTGGAGCGCCCGGCAAACCGATGCCTCCCTGGACAAGCCCCTGGAATTCACCTTTGTCTCGGGCGAAAGCGGCACCATGAGCGCCGGCGCGATGCTGATGCACGTGGTCAACCACGCCAGCTATCACCGTGGCTGGGTGGTGCAGATGTACTTCGAGATTCCGGCCATGCCACCGGTGACCGACATGCCGGTGTATTTGCGCGAGTCCGAGCCGATAGTCCTGCAGTCGATCAATGCCCCGATAGTGGCGCCGCCATGTGCTGTGCAATTTTCGAGCGCAACCAGCGTTCTGCCGGATCGTTATCGTTGACCCCGTTCCAGACCATCGACAGTTCGGACAGCTTGATATCAAACGGCGCGTCGTCTGCCCGGAGCTGGCTGCTGCCTTCGATCAAGGCACTGGCCGCGTAATCCGGCACGGTGGCGAGCATGTCAGTACCCGCCAGCAAGGCCCGCAACCCCGCGAACTGTGGCACCGCCAGCACCACCCGGCGCGAACGGCCAATCCGTGCCAGGTCGTGGTCGATGGCACCGCTCAAGTCCCCGGAGAACGACACCAGCGCGTGAGGGCGTTCGCAGAACTCGTCCAGGGTCAACGGGCCGGGGCGGTCATCGCCGCGCAGGATCTTCACACTCAAGTCGCGCAATTTCTTGCGCTTGGCATTGGCCGGCAATTCCGTGGTGTAGCTGATGCCGACGGTAATCTCGCCGCTGGCCAGCATTGGCGACATCAGCAGGAAATTCACCCGGCGCACCACAACCACAACGTTCTGCGCTTCCTCACGAATCTGCTTGAGCAGCGGCGGAAACAACCCGAACTCGGCGTCGTCGGACAGACCGATGCGAAACACCTCGCGACTGGTGGACGGCTCGAAATCCTTGGCCCGGCTGACCGCTCCGGAAATGGTGTCCATCGCCGGTTGCAACTCCTTGAGAATCTGCAAGGCCCGCGGGGTCGGCTCCAGGGTTCGTCCGTTGCGCACCAGCAACGGGTCGTCGAACAGATCGCGCAACTTTGCCAGCGACGCACTGACGGCGGGTTGGCCGAGGAACAGTTTTTCCCCGGCCCGGGTCAGGTTCTTTTCGAACATCAGGGTTTCGAAAATCACCAGCAGGTTCATGTCCACGCGGCGCAGGTCGTTGCGGTTCATGYCGGGGTTCTCGGTGGTTTTTTGAGTCTTCTCAGTAAAGCACCAAACGTCCAGGAAAGACGCGCAACCTGTGGGAGTGAGCCTGCTCGCGATAGCGGTGGGGCAGTCACATGGATGTTGGATGTGCTGCCGCCATCGCGAGCAGGTTCGCTCCTACAGGTCCTGTGTCAGCTCAGGCAGATTTGTATCAGGCCGGGGGAATCAGACTCTGCCGACAATCGAGCACCAGCCGCGCGCCACCCAGTTCGCTGCTGCCGACCTCCAGCGTAAACCCGTGCAGGCTGACAATCGCCGCGACGATGGACAGCCCCAGCCCGAAGCCGCTTTTCTGATTGCCCGCCTCGGCACGGTAGAAACGCTGGAACACCGCTTCACGTTCCGCCTCGGGAATGCCCGGGCCGGAATCGAGCACTTCGATTCGCGTGTGCCCGCCATCATTGACCCCCCGCAAGATCACCGCGCCACCGGGCGGGGTGAATTTGATCGAGTTGCTGAGCAGGTTCGCCACCGCTTCGAACAGCAGTGCCCGGTCGCCATGGAGGGGTGGCAATGACGCGGGCAGGTGCAGCTGGAACATCAGGCCGTCGTCTTCCGCCAGGGGCAGATAGAACTCATGCAGCTCTTGCAACAACGCCACCGGGTCCACTTGCACGAAACCGGAGCGGCGCTGGCGGTCTTCCAGTTCGGAAATTCGCAGCAATCCACGGAAACGAGCCATCAGTGTGTCGGCCTCGGCCAGCACCAGGTCCAGTTGCATGGCCTGCGGCGAGCCTTCGCCGGCTTGCTGCTGCATGCGGTAAAGCTGCGCGCGCAGACGGGTCAGGGGCGTGCGCAGGTCATGGGCGATGTTGTCGCACACGCCCTTGACCTCGTTCATCAGGCGTTCGATGCGTTCGAGCATGGCGTTGACGATGGCGGCGAGCATGTCCAGTTCGTCTCGCCGATTGGACAGTGGCAAGCGCCGGCTCAGGTCGCCAGCGACGATGGCTTCGGCACTGGCCTGAATCCCGCGAATGCGCCGCAACGGCCGGCGCCGCAGCAAAGACCAGCCGACGATACCCGGCACGATGGTCAGGGTCACACCCCAGAACAAGGCGTGAAGGATGATCCGGGTCACGGCGAACAGCGAGCCGTTGTCGCGAACCAGTATCAGCCACCAACCATCGCGGGTCTGGGTCGCCACGGCGTCGCAGCTGTCGTTGGGCAGGGTCGGGTCGTCGGACTCGGCGCAGTCGCTGAGCGTGTGGATCTTGCCATCGAGCGGCAAGCCATCCGGAATGTAGCGCAGGGCGCCGCTGAGGTAACGGTGTCGGGCATCGAACAGGCCGTAGGCGTCGATGCCGCGGATGTCGAAGGTCATGCTGACGGCGAGGGCGTCCACCAGCTGCTCGCCCGAGAAGCGCGAAAACAGGTGCTGGCGTTGCATCAGCGAATGCTTGGCCAGGTTGTCCAGGTAAGCGGAAACCTCGTAGTACATGACCCCCATGAGAATCCCGCTCCAGATCACGAACAGCGAACTGTAGAGCGCCAGCAAACGGCTGCTGGAAGAGCGCCAGCCTTTAGACGGGTTCGGCAATGACATAACCCGAGCCTCGCACGGTCCGAATCAGTGGGACATTGCCAGGCGGGTCGATCTTCTTGCGCAGACGGCCGATGTGGACGTCGATCAGGTTGGTGCCGGGGTCGAAGTGGTAACCCCAGACCTCTTCGAAAATCATCATCCGCGAGAGGATTTGCCCGGTATTGCGCATCAGGAATTCCAGCAGTTTGTACTCGGTGGGCAACAGCGTCAGCAGTTGGCCGTCGCGGCTGGCTTCGTGGCTGATCAGGTTCAGTTCCAGGTCCGCCACCCGCAGCGTGGTGGCTTGTGCGGTCACGGTGTTCTGCCGGCGCAGCAGGACTTCGACCCGGGCGGCCATTTCATCGGTGGCGAAGGGTTTGGTCAGGTAGTCGTCGCCGCCGGCACGCAAGCCGCGCACACGTTCATCGACGTCGGACAGTGCGCTGATCATCAGGATCGGCGTGACCACGCCCATGGTCCGCAGCGTGGTGACAATCGCCAGGCCATCGAGCTCGGGCAACATGCGATCGAGGGTGATCAGGTCATAGTTGCCGCTGACCGCACGTTCGAGCCCTTCGCGACCATTGTCGACCCAGTCGACGTCGAGGCCGTGGCTACTCAGTTCGGCGACAATTTCCCGGGCGGTCACGGCGTCGTCTTCGATGGTCAAGATGCGGGTCATAGGGCTGGCCTGATTAAATGTTCACAACGTTGTGCGGCATTTTGCCAAGAAATGGTCGCAGGCTTTCTAAATAAAAGTTCATGGACGCGACACTGGTGACTGCCCTGGTTTCGTCGGAACGCCGCCCGGAGCCGGGAAATGAATCGGTCAGTCAATCGGTGTACTGATAAACACCTCAAACCCTTCGGCATACGCCGTGAATGCAGCAACCCGCGGAAACTGCGCCGCACTCACCTGATCCGGCACCACCAGGTTGGTGAAGCTCCAGGCTACGGCGAGGGTAATGCCGTCCTGCTCAATCGAACCGTCAGTCTTCAGCGGCTGCTTTTCCAGCTCCCGCTCCAGCGCCGAATAGGCCGCCGTCAGCTGTCCTTCGACGCGTTGCACCCAGGGTTCGAATTGAATTTCCACCGGCCGCAAGTTGCGCTCGTAGTAAAGCTGCACGGACTTTTCGCTGGCGGCCAGCGCCAGGCCAATCAGGCGCAACGCGCGCAGGCGCTGACTCGGTTCGACGGGCATCAGGCTGTTATCGGTCAGGGTTTCCAGGTAGTCGATGATCAGCGTCGAATCCATCAACACTTCACCGTCATCCAGCACCAGCGTGGGCGCCTTGACCACCGGGTTGATCTGCTGGAATTGTTCGAAGTGGCGGAACACCGAGACCGATTGATGTTCCAGGGTGATCCCCAGGCATTTGGCAGAAATGGCGGCGCGCCTGACATAGGGTGAATCCAGCATACCGATCAGCTTCATGGTCCTTTCCTTTATATGGCCATTTCGGGAGGGACAACCTTAGCTGAGGTTCGCAGCCCTGCAAATGACTGTGAATAATGCCCGGTGCAAGCCGTTTGTCTTCTATATACCTACGCTCGATTGAATTTCTTGCTATAAACGCACTCCGATTACCGCCTCAAAGCCTGCCGTAGAGCATTTTCAGGGCTTTGTCGGACAAATTCGCTGTCTTTTCAGTTGCTGAGGCCTCAAGTCGGCCGTAGACTGCCGCCCCTCGTAAATTGAGTGCCGGGTGGCGCTTGGAACAAACGGCGCCTTTCCGATGGCCTGCGCAGGTCTGCCGGAACGCTCCCTTATTCGCCTTAATGCACGTTTTTTTATAGAGATATCAATGACAAAGGACAAGTTGCTGGCCATGCCGGCGGATGACTACATGAATGCCGAGCAACATGCTTTTTTCTCCGAGCTGTTGCAGAACATGAAAGTCGAAACCCATGAGCGCATCGAACAGAACCGCATCGCCATCGAAAGCCTGGACACCCCGGCCGATCCGGCAGACGCGGCTTCGGTCGAAGAAGAGCGCACCTGGCTGGTGAACGCTATCGATCGCGACCAGCGCATGCTGCCTCAGTTGGAACAAGCCCTTGAGCGCATCAAGGAAGACAGCTTTGGCTGGTGCGACGACAGCGGCGAGCCGATTGGCCTCAAGCGCCTGCTGATCAGCCCGACCACCAAGTACTGCATCGAAGCTCAAGAGCGTCACGAGCAAATCGACAAGCACCAGCGTCAGGCCTGATTCTGCAAGGCAGCCCCTTTGATCCGGGCTGCCCTGAAAAGATCGCAGCCTGCGGCAGCCCCAGCGCAATTGACGCAGGGCGCTGTTGCAGGCTGCGATCTTTGTTTTCTGCCGTCTTCGATTTCCCGGTTTTTCTATTGATCTGCTGCAACGCTCACGACTAAAGGCTCATGGATAATGGCTTTATGGTGGCGTTTAATGCGAAGACAACAATTAGAAGCTTTCCGGGGTAACGATGATGACGAGAGACGGGTCTCTGGTTGCGGCAGTGCCTGCACCAGTGCTATTGCCGAAAAACCGCTGGCTGACACCGACACTGCAAAGCATCGCCCTGATGCTGTTGTTATGTGGCATGACGCAGGGTTACTGGTCGCTCTACCTTGGCCTGCCCCTGGCCATATTGATTATCTGGCTGCCTCGCCTGCGTTCGCGCGCGACCCCGCAGGCGGCTTCCCCCGACAACCCCGATGCCATCGGCGAGTTGACTCGCGATCTTTCCTACACCACCAGCCATAACGCGCTGTCAGCCGCCGGTGTGGCGTTCTCGGTTCGGCAACTGGCGGACAAACTGCAATCGCAGCTCACGGCGGCGGCACAGATTGTCAGCAACGCCGAGGTCATGATCACCACCGAACAGGCCGCCTCGACGCTCAGTCGCCAGGCGCTCAGTGCCGCAAGCGAGGCTCATCAAAGCGCAGCGGTCGGGCGTACGGAACTGATCGAGTCCATTGCGCACATGCATCAGCTCAGCCAGCGCGCCAGCAACAGCCGTGAACTGATCGAAGCCTTGAGCCTGCGCAGCAATGATATCCAGCGCGTGACTCTGGTGATTCAGTCCATCGCCAGCCAGACCAATCTGTTGGCGTTGAACGCCGCTATTGAAGCGGCGCGGGCGGRGGAGCACGGTCGCGGGTTTGCAGTGGTGGCCGACGAAGTGCGTGGGCTCGCCGCACGCACGGCGACGGCCACGGGCGAAGTGGGCGAAATGGTGGCCGACATCCAGCAACGCACCGCGCAGGTGGTGGAGCAGATCCGCCAACTGTCCAGCGACCTCGACACCGGCGTCGAGCAGGTCGAACAGACGGGGCAGCACCTGGAGAACATTGCCCGTCTGGCGGCCAGTGTCGAGTCCCAGGTCGGGGAAATCGCCCAGGGGGCAGACACCAACCGTGAACAACTCGATAGCCTGTTTCACGCCATCGAACAGATGCGCAGCGACCTGGCCGTCAGCGACCAGCAGACTCAACGTCTGGCCCATGCGGCGGTGCAAATGGAAGGGCAAGCCGAAACCATCAGCGAGCGTCTTGCCGAGGTGGGGCTGGATGACTATCACCAGCGGATCTATGACCTGGCCCGGGAAGGCGCGAGCCAGATTGCAGCGCGTTTCGAGGCGGACATCGATGCCGGTCGAATCAGTCTCGACGATCTGTTCGACCGCAAATACCAGACCCTCCCCAATACCAGCCCGGCCAAGTACCAGACGCGTTTCGACCGCTACACCGATCAGGTTTTGCCAACGATCCAGGAACCGTTGTTACCGCGTCACGAAGGATTGGTGTTCGCCATCGCCTGCACCCAGCAGGGTTATGTGCCGACCCATAACAAGGCGTTCAGCCAGCCACTGACGGGCGACGCGCAGATCGATGCCTTGCAGAACCGGACCAAACGCAAGTTCGCTGACCGCACCGGAATCCGCTGTGGCAGCCATCAGAAGGCCGTGCTGCTGCAAACCTATACCCGTGATACCGGCGAGTTGATGCACGATCTTTCGGTGCCGATCATGCTCAAGGGCCGGCACTGGGGCGGTTTGCGCCTGGGCTACAAACCGCAAAAGCCGCGCTAGAAAGCCCGGGCTGCCGGATGATTGTTACGAATCCTGCAATGAACCTGTGCAGGGAGTTGCTGTTTCCTCGTCGAAAAACTAAATAACATACCTACTAATTAGGTTGCTAATTAATTTCGAGAGGTCAGCATGCAAGGCAAAGTGGATGTCGCGGTCATGATCGGCAGCGGTGTGCCCGCCAATTTGCGATCCATGGGGCGCAGGGTCTGTTGGGTGGTGTTGTTCAATGGCGAGCGCCGGGGCACGGCGTTCTCCAGTCGCGATGAAGCGGAGGAGTGCAAGGCTGCCTGGTTGGCGCAATTGAACGCCGAAGAACCTGGCAGCCTGCATTGAGGTGGTCAGTGCGTCTGGTGCATACGCAGGTTCAGGTCGTCGACCACCCGCGCCCAATCTACGTCTTCGCGCACCGCCAACCCGACAATCAGGCTTTCAGCGCGCCCGCATCGACCGCCGCCTTCAGTTCCCTGGCCGATTCCTGGGCCGCAATGGCGGCGACATCCGGGGTTTTGAACCAGCGATCCTTTTCGACCTGGTAATACGTCACGGTCTTGAGCGGTGGTTTGGCGCGCATGACAATCACGGCCTGGAATTCACCCTCGACTTCTCTGGCTTCACCCCGGATAAAAAACTCGCCGATATCAAATTCCGTCACGTTGCCGACTTCCCCTGGAAATACGTTGTTGTTGTCAACGCGACCCGATTTTCTGCGGATCCGTTTTATTTGGCGGGCAGTATGGCAGTAGTTGCCCGTCGACGGCTCAGATAAGTCGGCGGGCAGACGAAACGTCGATGGCGATGAGTGCGGCGGGCATGTCAACAATGTGATTCCAGAAACCGGGCGAGGGCACAGGCTTCGTTATGATCGGCTCGGAAACCTCTTACGCAGCCTGTCGAAATATCCTTGATATGAAAGAAGGCAATGCCCGCCATCACCACCTGAAATCGCGGGCGGGCCGGGACATCGTGATGCGGTTCGTGGTGGCGGAACCGTATCGGATGCGCGGTTGGCGCTGTTTCCGAGTCAGGCACCAACGGATAAGCAAAGTGAGTCAGCGTGCACATGTGAAGTCCTTTTCATGGTTTTATCGACGTATGCACGTCGTTTTGGCTAGTCTCCAAGAGCATCGCTGCTCTAGAATCACCCTCACTGGCGGGTGATCGATGTTTATCTAAAGCAATTTTTTGCGGACGATATGTAGGAAAGGATTTTTTCTTGATGAGATTTTTCCCCGAAGTTGATAGTCCATAATTTTCTGGCAGCAGGAAGGGCGTTTTCCTTCAGCCTGTGACGAACGCCAGTCAGGACGACGCGAGTGACGTTCCAGTAGTCTTCTCAAGCTTCGTGATGAATGAGTGCACTGCTCATTCAGGACTTCAATCCGGGTTCTTTGGCGACACCTTCGGCATTGCCGCTTTTTTGGCTGTGCGTTTATTTTTCGCGCACGGCACCATTTTTCAGATGTGGGGATGTTTCCTTGGCAGTAAGTAATCTCGATATGCATGCTTTGTTCGTACTGGGTGATTTGCGCGCAAAGCTGGTCAAGCAGTTTCAGTCACGTTTCGTTTACATCACCGAACAGAACGCCGAAGGCATCTACATTGCCGAAATCGACACCGAATCAGCCCTGGTGGTGGACGACAAACCCGGACTCAAGCTCAAGGTCGGTGATCATTTCAGCGCGTCCGTGCTGCCCAGTCGCGAAGGCGGCAAGCTGGACATCAAGTTCCGCGACATCAAACTGACGGTTTACGGAATTGGCGATTACGCCTTCGTGACCACGGCCGACGGTCAGGGGATAGTGTTCAAGGAAGGTCACAGCGTGGTGATGGTGTTTGCCGCCCATCAACAGCTGCAGGAAGGCCTGACCAAGACCCTCAAAGCCGTGACCGCCAAAGCGGCCAAGTGGCGCAAGGGCGAGCTGGTGACCTTCAAGGCCAGCGAGTGATGACCCTGACCCGCGCCGATTTCCACGAACAGAACCTGGCCAGCGCTCAAGACGAAGCGCGGCGGCTGTTCGGGCAGAAGGTCATTCTGCAAGGAGCCTGGCTGAATTGGGTGGCGTCACAGCTTTACCAACTGCAACCGGCGGCATACGCCAGCATGGTCAGACGCGAGCTGATGCGTTTGCAGGAAACCTGCGAAAACTGATCCACGCACCTCGAAAGCAGGAACCTCTACTACAGTCATTGGACTGAGTATTCAGAGGCTTGGCGGTCTACTGTCAGGCCATCCTGCTATTGCTGTGAACAGCACGAGGTGCAAAAGCATGAACGGATTTCGACGGTTGCTGGCTGCTGTCCTGGCCACTTTCGGTTTGCTGGCGATTCCCGCCCCGGTGTTTGCCGCCCAGGCGCCGATCCACTTCGCCGACCTGAACTGGGAAAGCGGCAGCCTGATTACCGATGTCCTGCGCATCATTGTCGAGAAGGGCTACGGGCTGCCGACCGACACCTTGCCGGGCACCACCATCACCCTGGAAACCGCGCTGGCCAACAATGACATCCAGGTCATTGGCGAAGAGTGGGCCGGTCGCAGCCCGGTCTGGGTCAAGGCGGAAGCCGAAGGCAAAGTCGTCAGTCTCGGCGACACGGTCAAGGGCGCAACAGAAGGCTGGTGGGTGCCGGAATATGTGATCAAGGGCGACCCGGCCAAGGGCATCAAGCCGCTGGCACCGGACCTGCGCAGCGTCAGCGACCTGCCGAAATACAAAAACGTGTTCAAGGACCCGGAAGCCCCGACCAAGGGACGTTTCCTCAACAGCCCCATCGGCTGGACCTCGGAAGTGGTCAACAAGCAGAAGCTCAAGGCCTATGGGCTGGACGACAGCTACGTGAACTTCCGCAGTGGTTCGGGCGCGGCACTGGATGCAGAGATCAGTTCGTCCATTCGTCGTGGCAAGCCGGTACTGTTTTACTACTGGTCGCCCACGCCGTTGCTCGGCCGCTTCAAGCTGATACAACTGGAAGAGCCACCGTTTGACGCCGAAGCCTGGAAGACCCTGACCGACGCCGATAACCCCAACCCACAGCCGACCCGTTCCCTGGCCTCCAAGCTGTCGATCGGTGTGTCCACACCCTTCCAGAAGCAGTATCCGCAGATTGTCGAGTTCTTCCTGTCGGCGCTGCCGCAGGCTGCGATCTTTTGATCTTGTCTTAAAAAAACAAAMTCAAAAGATCGCAGCCTGCGGCAGCTCCTACAATGTTCAGTTCATATTCCTTTCAAGGATCTCTGAACCATGACCCTGTTGTTGGCTCAATCGCTGGTGACGATCTTCGCAGTGATCAGTCTGGTGCATGTGTATTGGGCGTTGGGTGGTGAATGGGCGGCGGTGGCGGCGGTCCCGCAAGTGCCGCAGGAGGGCAGCGCGCAACTGCGTCCGGCGTTCAAGCCACGAGGCTGGATCACGCTGGTGGTGGCTGCGGTGTTGCTGTTGATTGCCGCGCTGGTGTGCTTGCGGGTGGGTTGGTGGCTGCCGCCGTTGCATCACTGGTCGTTGCAGTGGGTGATCAGCGCGATAGCGATTTTGCTGTTTGCCCGGGCCATTGGCGATTCGGAGCTGGTGGGTTTTTTCAAAGAGGTCAAAGGCTCGAAATTTGCCCGGCTGGACACCTGGGTTTACTCGCCGTTGTGTGTGGTGCTGGGGGCGGGGTTGTTGACGGTGGCCTGGATCTGATTGATCGACATTTTTGTAGTGACAATACTGGCCTCATCGCGAGCAAGCTCGCTCCCACAGTGACGGGTGTCGTACACACCTTTTGAGTCCGACACCAAACCTTGTGGGAGCGAGCTTGCTCGCGATGAGGTCGGTCCAGCCAATACAAATCTTTGGTCTAACTACCGCTCTCGGTCCGCCGACTGCTCACTTCGGCCGGCACATCATCCCCGGCCATGCGTTTGCGAAACAGCGCCGCCCGGGCCAGCAGCAAGGTGGTCACCGGTACGGTAATCGCCAGCAGGATCGGAATCAGCCAGGCGTGCAATACCGGTGCGGACTTGAGCGCCGAAAAGTAGATGATCGATGCCAGCGCCACGCACCAGGCCCCAAGCGTCGAGGCCAGGGCTGGTGGGTGCATGCGCTGGAAGTAGTCCTTCATGCGCAGCAGACCCGTGGCGCCGATCAACGCAAACAGGCTGCCGAGCACCAGCAGGATCGCCACCGGGATTTCCACCCACAATGACAATGGCGTATTCATTCGATCACCTCACCACGCAGCAGGAATTTCGCCAGGGCGAACGAGCCGACGAAACCGAACAGTGCGATCAGCAGCGCCGCCTCGAAGTACGTGTCACTGGCATAGCGAATACCCAGCGCCAGCATCATCAGCATCGCGACGATATACAGATAGTCCAGCGCCAGGACCCGGTCCTGGGCCGACGGTCCCTTGAACAGGCGGACCAGGGTCAGGATCATCGCCARRGAAAAGAAGAACAGGCTCAGCAGGATCGCGCTCGACAGCAACGGGCTCATTCGAAGATCTCCATCAAAGGACGTTCGTAGGTCGCCTTGAAGTGCTGGATGAACAGCGCCTCATCGTCCAGGTCGAAGACGTGCAACAGCAGAATGCTGCGGTCCAGCGCCAGCTCCGACCAGACCGTACCGGGCACCACCGTGGTGATCATCGACAGCGCGGCCAGGCCGTTGGCGTCACGCAAGTCCAGCGGCACCTTGATGAATCGCGAGCGGGGCGGGCGGCGACCGGCATTGAGCACGCTCCAGGCCACGGCGAGGTTGGACATCAGCACATCGCGCCCGACCAGCAGGACCAGGCGCAGGATCACTCCAGGTCGACGAATGCGCACCGGCAGCGGACGCAGCCTGCGCATCATCAATGGCGCACAGAACCCCAGCACCGCACCCAGCAGCAGGTTGCCGGGGCTGGTCGACAGGTTCAGCAACAGCCACAGCAGCCACAAGGCCAGCGACAGCAACGGTGCCGGAAACAGGCGCTTCATGGCTGCACCTCCTGCGGGGTTGCATGGGCCGGCGGGTTCGGTACAACGCGCGTGTCGAGCACCGCCATCACGTACTGCTGCGGGTTGTACAAGGCATCGGCGGCGGCCTGGGTGTAGCGCAGCAGCGGATCGGCCTTGAAGGTCAGCGCAATGCTCAAGCCCAGCAGGGCGAAGATCGGCACGCATTCCAGGCGTCGCAGCAGGGGCGAAGGACGTTCGGCTGGCGTCCAGAAGCGCTGGATACCCAAGCGCGAGAACGCGATCAGCGACGCCAACCCGGACACAATCAACAACACCAACAGGCCCCACGCGGCGTTGGAAACCGGTGTGTTGCCGCTGTTGCCCAGGCCCAGCGGATTGAGCAGGGCACCGATCAACCCGAGTTTGCCGATAAAGCCGGAGAGCGGCGGCATGCCGATGATCAGCAAGGCGCAGGCGATGAAGCTCAGGCCAAGAAACGCCATGGTCCAGGGAATCACCTGGCCGACCACGGCTTTTTGTTCGTCGTCGAGGTTGATGCCTTTGGGCGGATGCAGGGATTCCAGTGGCCGCGGCAGCAGTTCGGTTTCGTCTTCGAGCAGGATATCGTTGGCCGAGCGCGAGCGTTCGATCAGTTCGGCCAGCAGGAACAATGCGCTCAATGCCAGGGTCGAGCTGAACAGGTAGAACAGCGCCGCGCCGACCAGGTTCGGCTGGGCGAAACCGATGGTCGACAACAGAATGCCCGCCGACACCAGAATGCTCAGGCTGGCCATGCGCTCCAGGCGTTGCGCGGCGAGGATCGCCATGGCGGCGCAGACGATGGTCGCCATGCCACCGTAAATCAGCCACTGCCCGCCATAGAACGCCGATGCCCCGGCCTGGGCGGAGAACAGCAGCGTCCACAGGCGCAGCAAGGTGTAGACGCCGACCTTGGTCATGATCGCGAACATCGCCGCCACCGGCGCACTGGCCGAGGAATAGGCCGGCACCAGCCAGAAGTTCAACGGCCACATGCCGGCCTTGGCCAGAAACGCGACGGCCAGAATCCCCGCGCCGGCGTGCAGCAAGCCCCGATCAGCTTCGGACACCAGCGGGATTTTTACCGCCAGGTCAGCCATGTTCAACGTGCCGGTGACGCCATAGATCAGCGCCGCGCCAATCAGGAACAGTGACGAGGCCAACAGGTTGATCGAGATGTAGTGCAGCCCCGACGACACCCGCGCCCGGCCCGAACCGTGGAGC
>NZ_JBFUIC010000021.1:0-39981 GCF_056402075.1 Pseudomonas sp. P4_C3 | reverse complement strand
GAAGCCCGGCTGGGACTCAAATACTTAAGTGAACAGCATTACGGTTGGTTCGGGGCTTTTTTGTGGCTCATTGTCCCGTCCTGAAATAGGTTTACACCTGTTTCAGGACGGGACAGTACACTAAAGTGGAATTATTCTGGCTGTTTAAATATAAAACAGCTGGAATAATGGCAGTTAGCATGTCTTCCTAAAGGAAATCAGCGTCACGAGAATGGTGTCTTTTTCAATGCCCCAATCGCCGCTCATTTTTTCCTTTAAGTGCTATTATTCTGGCAGTTATAGCGCCTTAATGAAGGAATATTGGCATATGGCCAAGAAGACAGCTCCACTCTTGCCCGCCGCTTCCAGACTACTTTCCGAGTTCGGCGAGCGACTGAAACTCGCTCGCCTACGCCGCAAACTCACAGCTAAACAAGTCGCTGAGAGGTCGGGAATGTCACTGACAACCTTGCGCTCTCTGGAATCAGGTGGCTCAGGGGTGACCATCGGCGCCTACCTGTCTGTCATGCAAGTTCTGGGTCTGGAAAAAGACTTGAACAAACTCGCGGCAACCGATGAGGTGGGGCGGCAACTGCAGGACGCACAACTCAAACCCAAGGCAACCTCAGTCAAAGACTCGAACCCACGAGTACGCCGAATAAGCGCAGTAAAAAAAGCCTCCCCAATACCTGAAAAAGATACTGGAGTGATTGAAAGTACCACCCACACAGAAGAGCTATCCGCTGACTTCCCCTTCAACACCCACTCACTTTCCAGTCTGTTGACCAAGAAAAAAACCAAGCCCGCGACAGGTGAAAAATGACGCAAATTGCGGTGTATGCCGATTGGGAATCCTTGAATGGGCCCAGACGTCTCGGTTTCTTGCATGCCCGAAAAGCCCGCTCCACGGACGTCTTCGAGTTTGAATACGACGCCGCTGCGTTAGCTGACCCCGAGTTGAACTTCACACCCCTGGACCCTCGAATCGGGCTCTATGAGGGTCGTCAGTTCCCGGGGCAACATCAAAGCCGATTTGGCGTGTTCGCTGACTCAAGCCCGGATCGGTGGGGTCAACTGTTGATGAAGCGGCGACTGGAGCGCGATATCCGCGACGGCTTGGCTGCCAAAGGCAGCAAGCTCCACGAGTCGGATTTCCTGTTAGGCGTACATGACCTCTATCGGGTCGGTGCAATCCGCTACAAGCTCAATGACCAAGGCAACTTTCTCGATGATCGCGATGGCGTGGCCGCCCCACCCTTCATTGAGTTGCGGGCGTTGGAACAAGCAAGCCGAGCTCTGGAAAACGATCCGGACAACACCTCACTCGATGGCCGCGAGTGGCTGAGAATGCTGATCGCACCTGGAGGCTCACTGGGTGGCGCCCGCCCCAAKGCCAGCGTTGCAGACGAGCACGGTCACTTGTGGATTGCCAAGTTCCCCAGCACCCGCGACGACTATGACATTGGCGCTTGGGAACTGGTGGTGAATGCCTTGGCCAGTCATTGTGGCCTGCGAGTCGCGACCGGTATCGCCCGACGCTATGCCAGTGATCATCACTGCTTCATGGTCAAGCGATTCGATCGTACTGAACGGGGTGGCCGACTGCATTTTGCCTCAGGCATGACCATGACTGATCGCGTTGACGGTGACGATGCCTCCGTCGGCGCAAGCTACCTTGAGTTAGCCGAAGTGCTCATGGAACATGGCTCGCAAACCAACGCTGACCTTCGAGAGTTGTGGTCTCGGATTGTTTTCAACATCCTGGTCTCCAACACCGACGACCATCTGCGCAACCATGGTTTTATCCTTGATCCGGATCGTGGATGGCGATTGTCTGCCGCCTATGACATGAACCCGGTGGCCCACGCCGACGGCTTGAAGCTCAACATCACCGATACCGATAACGCACTGGATCTGGAGCTGGCCCGGGAAGTGGCAGAGTATTTTCGGGTCGGTCGTGCGGATGCAGAAAACATCATCGACAGCTTCAAAGAAGTTGTCAGCCAATGGCCAACACTAGCGGGGGCTTTGGGGCTATCGAAACGTGAGCAGGATAATATGGCGCCTGCATTTCGATTAGCGGAACCTATGCAATGAACCTCGCCCCCAACCTCCCTGACGACCACTTGATGCAGCAACTCATGCAACTGCTGCATGAAGAACTCGGCCTGCCCGAACGCAAAACCATCAGCCTCGGCACCTCGATAAACTTCGACCTGGGTTGCAACGGCACCGATGCTCAACACCTGATCGAAACCCTGGAAAACCACTTTGCCATCGATTTCGTGGATTTCGACAGCTATCGCTATTTCCAGCCCGACGGCCACGATGTGAATCTAAAGCGAAAAGCCAAGGGTCGCGGCGAGAAGGTGCCATTGACCATCGGCATGCTCTACCGGGCCGTTCAGGCTCAGCGCTGGGACACGCAGGAGTTGGAAGGCCTGTAACGACGCGCACGAAAAAGCCGCCCCGAAGGGCGGCTTTTTCATTGCATCAAACCAACGCTTACAGCTTTGGACCAGCAGCCTTGATCGCGTCGCTCACTTCGAACTTCTTGAAGTTCTCGATGAACAGGCCGGCCAATGCTTTGGCGGCTTCGTCGTAGGCGGCTTTGTCGGCCCAGGTGTTGCGTGGGTTCAGCAGGCCAGTCTCAACGCCCGGTACGGCCACTGGCACGTCGAGGTTGATGGTGTCCAGGTGCTCGGTCTCGGTACCGATCAGCGCGCCGCTCTGGATCGCTGCGATCACGGCGCGGGTGGTCGGGATGTTGAAGCGCTTGCCGACGCCGTAGCCACCGCCGGTCCAGCCGGTGTTGACCAGGTAGACCTTGGAGCCGAAGCCGCGGATGCGCTTGATCAGCAGCTCAGCGTATTCACCGGCCGGACGCGGGAAGAACGGTGCGCCGAAGCAGGTGGAGAAGGTCGACTTGATGCCGCTGCCCGAACCCATTTCGGTCGAACCGACCAGTGCGGTGTAACCGGACAGGAAGTGGTAAGCCGCTTGTTCTTCGTTGAGGATCGACACTGGCGGCAGCACGCCGGTCAGGTCGCAGGTCAGGAAGATCACAGCGTTCGGCTCGCCACCGAGGTTCTTCTCGGAACGCTTGGCAACGTGCTCCAGCGGGTAGGCGGCACGGCTGTTCTGGGTCAGGCTGACATCGGCGTAGTCGGCGTGCTTGGCGTCATCGATGACGACGTTTTCCAATACCGCGCCGTGCTTGATGGCTTTCCAGATAACCGGCTCGTTCTTCTCGGACAGGTCGATGCACTTGGCATAGCAACCGCCTTCGATGTTGAACACAACGCCTTCGCCCCAGCCGTGCTCGTCGTCACCGATCAGGTAACGGCTTTCGTCGGCGGACAGGGTGGTTTTACCAGTGCCGGACAGACCGAAGAACAGGGTCACGTCGCCCTCTTCGCCGATGTTGGCGGCGCAGTGCATTGGCAGTACGTCGGCAGCCGGCAGCAGGAAGTTCTGCACCGAGAACATGGCTTTCTTCATTTCACCGGCGTAACGCATGCCGGCGATCAGCACTTTCTTCTGTGCGAAGTTGAGGATCACACAGCCGTCGGAGTTGGTGCCGTCACGCTCTGGCACGCACTCGAAGTTGGCAACGTTGAGGACCTGCCACTCGTCACGACCCGCCGGGTTGTACTGAGCCGGGTTGATGAACAGGCAACGGCCGAACAGGTTCTGCCAGGCAGTCTGGGTGGTCATCTTCACGGCCAGATAGTGCTCGGAAGCCGCACCTACATGCACGTGGGAAACGAAATGCTCTTGCGCGTTATTGAATGCCTCAACGCGAGCCCACAGGGCGTCGAACTTGTCGGCCGGGAACTTGCGGTTGATCGGGCCCCAGGCGATGGCGGCCTGGGTGCTTGGCTCTTCAACGATGAAACGATCGACTGGCGAACGGCCGGTACGGTGACCGGTACGAACAACCAGTGCGCCGGTATCGGCAAGCTCGCCTTCACCGCGGTTGAGGGCTTCTTTAACCAGATCATCAACACTCAGATCGGTGTACACGGCATTGTTGGCTTGCGTCATGAGGTTCCCCGTCGGCCAGTGGCCGAGTGCTCCAAACGTTTTTGTAGTAGAAAGTCGTGCACTACTACCGCGAAAAAAGTGGGCCGGATTATGCCAGAAAAGCCCAAAAAGAGTAGGCCCCTCCTGTCGTAACGGCATTAATCCGGCGGCAGCCAGTGAATTTACCTGCGCTGAATCGTTTTAGTGACGGGTATCTGACGGCGTCTCGATACCCGCACCGGCGAACAATTGAGTCACGTCGGCGGCATCGAACAGGTAGCGCTGGTTGCAGAACTGGCAATCGATCTCGATGTTGCCACCGTGCTCGACAACCAATTGCTGCGCGTCTTCCATACCCAGACTGACCAGCGCATTKGCTGAACGTTCGCGGGAGCAGCTGCAGCGAAAGCGCAACTTCTGCACATCGAACAGACGCACCTGCTCTTCGTGGTAGAGACGATGTAGCACGGTTTCGTTGTCCAAGCCCAGCAGTTCATCGGCGGTCAGGGTGGTGGCCAATGCGGTGAGGTGCTGCCAGCTGGCAGCGCGGTCCTCTTCGTCTTTAAGGCGGTCGGCGGGCAGTTGCTGCAGCAACAGGCCACGGGCGCGGCGGCCATCGGCGCAGAGCTTGATACGCGTGCCAATCTGCTGCGACATGACGAAGTAGTTGGTAAAGCAGTCGGACAACGTTTCGCCATCCAGATCGACGACGCCCTGGTAGCGTTGGCCCTGTTTCGGGTCGACGGTCAATGTCAGCGAGCCATCCGGCATCAAGTCGGCCAGGGTAGCGTCGGGGGCAATGCGGTCCGCTTCGTAACGGGCCAGGCCACGAATATCGCGCTCGCTGGAGCACTCGATCATCAGCAGCGGGATCGGACCTTCAGAGCGGGCCTGCAGGATCAGCAAGCCATCGAACTTCAACGCGCCGACCAGCAACGATGCAGCCGCCATCAGCTCGCCGAGCAGTTGCGCGACCGGCTGCGGGTAGGCGTGTTTGGCCAGGACTTCGGCGTAGCTGAGCTCCAAAGAGACCAGCTCGCCACGGGTGTCGCTGTCATCGAAGATGAAGCGTTGGGTGAAGTCGTTATCCGATAGGTCGGTCATAAGTCTGGGTATCTGAAGTGGTGACAAAAGTGATTACAGAATTCGAGGTTACGCCTTGGCCATAGCGTCTTGCTGTCTGGTTATGGCTTACAGGCCGGCGACTGYGTGCGCTTTACGACGAATGGCACTGCCAATGGCTCATGCAGGGTAGGCGAATTACCACATATGGCTACGCGCAAGCACAATTACAAGTCTTTGCCTGTATGAGTGATCGACGGACCCGGTCAATCATTCGTTGCTGCTGCCACGAAACTTGAACAGATCCCGCCGCTGTTTCTTGCTCGGTTTGCCATCGGTGCTCACGCCCAGAGCGCCTGCTTTACGCTCGGCGGCGGCGTTTTCGCGCTTGGCGATGCTGGCTTCGGTTTCGGCGTACAGCATCTGCGCTTCCGGCGCGCCACGGCGAACGATCGACAGCGCCTGAACCACCACCGTGCGCTCGTCGAAACCGGTACGAATCACGAATTCATCGCCGATACGTGGTTCCTTGCCGGGCTTGCAGCGCTCACCCCGGCAATGCACCTTGCCGCTTTCAATCGCCGCTYTGGCCAAGGCCCGGGTTTTGTAAAAACGCGCAGCCCACAACCATTTATCGAGGCGGACTTTGTCGTCCTCTTCGTTTTTTTGTGCCATGGAATTTCCTCATTCTGAAATATTGGTGAACTGTACTACCGTTTCTGTCGTACCAAGAATTACTCCGTCCCGGACTACAATGCTGACATTCCATAACCTCCTTGCGGGGCTGGAAATCCGGGCCGTAGATATCTGTCGCCTTTTAATCATTATTCTGCGTGAATACCGCGAATTCGGTCGCCTGCGGCCACCGCGGCTTCTACCGGTTGAGCAATATTGAAGACATTTGACCATTTGACCGTTATCGGTCTGCGCGAGTGGGTGGCGCTCCCTGATTTGGGAGTCGCCGGCCTTCGGGCAAAAATCGATACCGGCGCCAGCACCTCAAGCCTCCACGCCACCGAAATCGAGCCGTTCGAGCGCGACGGCGAGCAGTGGGTGCGTTTCACGGCACACCTGGGCACGGTGGTGCAGTTGCGTCACCGTCGCTGCGAAGCACCGCTGGTGACAAGGAAAACCATTAAAAGCTCAAACGGTCACGCGCAGGTGCGATACGTGATCAGCACCACCCTGGCCCTTGGTGATCGGGTCTGGCGGGTCGAGTTCACGCTCGCCTGCCGCAAGTCCATGCGTTATCGCCTGCTGCTCGGCTCCAAAGCCCTGATCCACGGCCAGTTGGTGGTCAATCCGGGCATCAAGTATGTACAAGACAAGCCGGTGTTCCCGGTATCTACCTCCTCCACAGGTGTTGCATGAAGATCGCTGTGCTGTCGCGGAACCCGCGTCTGTATTCCACCCGTCGTCTGGTCGAAGCCGGTACCGAGCGTGGCCATGAAATGGTGGTGGTCGACACCTTGCGCGCCTACATGAACATCGCCAGCCACAAGCCGCAGATCCACTACCGCGGCAAACCGCTGGAGGGTTTCGATGCGGTGATTCCACGGATCGGTGCGTCCGTGACCTTTTATGGCTGCGCAGTGCTGCGCCAGTTCGAAATGATGGGGGTATTTCCACTCAACGAATCGGTGGCCATTGCCCGTTCGCGGGACAAGCTGCGTTCGCTGCAATTGCTGTCTCGTCGCGGGATCGGTTTGCCGGTGACCGGCTTTGCCCACTCCCCCGATGACATTCCCGACCTGATCGAAATGGTCAACGGCGCGCCGTTGGTGATCAAGGTGCTGGAAGGTACCCAGGGCATCGGCGTGGTGCTGTGCGAAACCGCCACGGCCGCGGAATCGGTGATCGAGGCATTCATGGGCCTCAAGCAGAACATCATGGTTCAGGAGTACATCAAGGAGGCTGGCGGGGCGGATATTCGCTGCTTCGTCGTCGGTGACAAGGTGATTGCGGCGATGAAGCGCCAGGCCAAACCCGGCGAGTTTCGCTCCAACCTGCATCGCGGTGGCAGCGCGAGCCTGATCAAGATCACACCCGAAGAGCGCATGACAGCGTTGCGTGCGGCGAAGGTCATGGGGCTGGCGGTGGCGGGAGTGGATATCCTGCGCTCCAATCACGGGCCGCTGGTGATGGAAGTGAACTCGTCGCCGGGGCTTGAGGGGATCGAGACCACCACCGGGAAGAATGTGGCGGGGATCATCATTGAGCATCTGGAGAAGAATGGTGGGCCGAATATGACGCGGACCAAAGGGAAAGGTTAAACCCTGAGTTTTTTGGCGGCTGGAAGGCCGCCATCGCGAGCAAGCTCGCTCCCACAGTGGATATGAGTGGATGCAAATTTCGCATCCAATGCGATTCAATGTGGGAGCGAGCTTGCTCGCGATGGGGCCATCAGCCACACCAAAAAAGTCAGCGGTTAAACCGCATCCCGCGGCAGCATCAACCCCAACGGCAACCGCACCCGCGCTTCCAGCCCACCACCCGAGCGATTGCGTAGTTCGACATTCCCGCCATGCATCGAAGCGATCCGCTTCACGATTGCCAATCCCAACCCGGTGCCCTTGCCGCCGCGGGCACGATCGCCGCGGGTGAACGGGTTGAAAATCGCCTCCAGCTCTGACGGATCGATCCCCGCGCCACGGTCCATGACACTCAGGACCACATACGGCGCACTGGTATCCCCGGACACATATGCCGCCACTTCCACCCCGCTGCCGGCGTGATGCAGAGCATTACCGATCAGGTTGTTCAGCAGCCGCTTCATCGATACCCGACGCAGCGGGAACGGCTGGATCGGCTCCAGGCGCAAATGCACTTTCTCTTCGTTCTGGTTGTACGGCGCGGCGACTTCACGAACCAGATCGCTCAGGTCCACTTCTTCCACCGACTCATCACGTCCGTCACGAATGAACGCCAGGAACTGGTCAAGAATCGCGTCCATGTCTTCGATGTCACGGATCATGTCGTCCGTCAGGTCACTGTGGTCGCCCATCAGCTCCAGGGACAGCCGCAAGCGGGTCAACGGCGTACGCAAGTCGTGGGACACCCCGGCCAGCATCAACTCGCGTTCGCGACCGGCCTGCTCGACGTCTTCGGCCATCTGGTTGAAGGCGCGGTAAACCTCGGTCATCTCACTCGGCGTATCGCTGATCGGCAGGCGCACGCTACGGCCCTGGCCGAGTTGCCGCGCGGCATACACCAGACGCTTCAAAGGTTGATTGAGCTGGCTGACGAAGATCCAGGCCGAAGCGGTGGACAGCAGGCCAATAGCGAGGAACCAGCCGAGCACGTTCCAGATTTTCTGACCGCGCAACGGATGCGGATACAACGGCACTTTCAGCCAGCCTTCACCCAGGCTCGGAGCGCGAACCCACAGTGCCGGGGGAGAATGCATGCGTAGTCGCACTTCGGTGTCCGGCCCCAACTCGGTCTGCATCTGTCGCTGGTAAATCTCACTGTATGGCCAATGTTGCTCGCCTTCCGGGACACCGGCGCCTACTACCCGAATCAGGGGTGCACTATCGGCAATCTTTGCGCGGTTCTCTTCATCAGCCGCCCAGTAGGCACGCAGCACCAGGGCGACACCGTGGCTGTATTGGCGGTCCACCAGCACGTCTTCGTTCATCAGCAGATAAACCAGGGTCAGCGCCTTGGAGAAGAGAACGACGATGAGCACCAGCCAAAGGGTGCGAGAGAAGAAGCTCTGGGGAAACCAAACGGGGGTTTTCATGGATAGCCGTTAAACACTTGCAGGAGCGAGCGATGCTCGCATATTGCGGATCGCGAGTCTGCGGACAGGATCGATTGATCCGTTGTCCGCATGACCCGCTCCTACAAATCGCCAATCACTTGGTGGCGGTACCATCCGGTACAAACACGTAACCCACGCCCCAGACAGTCTGGATGTAACGCGGTTTGGRCGGATCGGGCTCGATCATCCGGCGCAGACGGGAAATCTGCACATCGATGGAACGCTCCAGGGCATCCCACTCGCGACCACGGGCCAGGTTCATCAATTTGTCGCGGGTCAGCGGTTGACGCGCATTCATCACCAGGGCCTTGAGCACAGCGAATTCACCGGTGGTGAGCATGTGCACTTCTTCGCCGCGCTTGAGCTCGCGGGTGGCCAGGGACAACTCGTAGTCACCGAAGGTCACGCTTTCGTCTTCGCTGCCCGGAGCGCCAGGCACCGGCGCCGACTGGCGACGCAATACCGCCTTGACGCGAGCCATCAACTCATCGGGGTTGAACGGCTTGGCCAGGTAATCGTCGGCGCCCAGTTCCAGGCCCTTGATGCGGCTCAGCTCGTCGCCCTTGGCGGTGAGCATGATGATCGGAATCTGGTTGTTCGCGTTGCGCAGACGGCGGCAGGCGGTCAGGCCGTCTTCGCCGGGCAACATCAGGTCGAGGACGACCAGGTTGAACACTTCGCGCGCCAGCAGGCGATCCATTTGCTCGGTATTCGGTACGGCGCGGGCGCGGTAGCCCTTGCTGACGAAAAAACGTTCCAGCAGGCTGCTCAGCCCCGGATCGTCGTCAACGATAAGAATTTTTTCGCCTTCAGCAGTTTGTGCAGTGCTGCTCATTGGATGCTCCCTTTGATCTCGGCGCGCATTATGGCGTAGCTGCCGTTATACGCACCGTGTGCATTGTTAGCAGATTTTTCCTATACCGCCAGAAAACCGGCCATTGCACCGGCAACCCGCGATGCCCCGAATGCCGTAACGCTGGTTATAATGCCCGGCCTTTTGTGTCAGGCAACATCAGACAGGTACTACAGACGGACTCCATTTATTTTCATGGCGTCGGCAGTAATTGTTCGATTTCACGGGTCAACGGGATACCTTTTGATCCAGGTAGCGGTGCAGGCCAGGCCGCTCAACCAGACTCGCCGAGGCCCTATCTCTGCGCCTGCGAGCCTGCTTTCACAATTTGTCAGGTGGTTTTATGGACAGCATCAACAGCCGCATCGCCGAGGAACTCGGTGTACGCCCACAACAGGTCGAAGCGGCCGTCGCGCTACTCGATGAAGGCTCTACCGTTCCCTTCATCGCCCGTTACCGGAAAGAAGTGACCGGCAGCCTCGACGATACGCAATTGCGTCATCTGGAAGAGCGCCTGCGCTACCTGCGAGAACTCGACGAACGGCGTATCAGCATCCTCGCCAGCATCCAGGAGCAGGGCAAGCTGACCCCGCAACTTGAACGCGACATCAAGCTCGCCGACACCAAGACCCGTCTCGAAGACTTGTACCTGCCGTACAAGCAGAAGCGCCGCACCAAGGGTCAGATCGCCCTGGAAGCCGGCCTCGGCGAACTGGCCGACGGCCTGTTCAACGACCCGGCCCTGAGCCCGGAAACCGAAGCCGCACGTTTCATCGACGCCGAAAAAGGCGTGGCCGATGTGAAGGCAGCCCTCGAAGGCGCCAAGTACATCCTGATGGAGCGCTTCGCCGAAGACGCCGGCCTGCTGGAAAAGCTGCGCAACTACCTCAAGCAGGAAGCCACCCTCAGTGCCCGCGTGATTGCCGGCAAGGAAGAGGAAGGCGCCAAGTTCCGCGACTACTTCGAACACGACGAACCGCTCAAAAGCATGCCGTCGCACCGCGCCCTGGCGATTTTCCGCGGCCGCAACGAAGGCATTCTCAGCTCCGCGCTGAAAGTCGGCGAGGAACTGCCGGGCACCATGCACCCGTGCGAAGGCATGATCGGCCAGCAATTCGGCATCCAGAACCAGAACCGCGCCGCCGACAAATGGCTGGGCGAAGTGGTGCGCTGGACCTGGAAGGTCAAGCTCTACACCCATCTGGAAACCGACCTGCTGGGCGAGCTGCGCGATGGCGCGGAAACCGAAGCGATCAACGTATTCGCCCACAACCTGCACGACCTGCTGCTGTCGGCCCCGGCCGGCCCGCGCGCCACTCTGGGCCTCGACCCGGGCCTGCGCACCGGTTGCAAGGTCGCCGTGGTCGACTCCACCGGCAAGCTGCTGGATCACGCCACGGTTTACCCGCACGTGCCGCACAACAAGTGGGAGCAGACCCTCGCCGTGCTCGCCGCCCTGTGCGCCAAGCACTCGGTGGACCTGATCGCCATCGGCAACGGTACCGCCAGCCGCGAGACCGACAAGCTGGCCGCGGAACTGATCAAAAAATACCCGGCCATGAAAATGACCAAGGTCATGGTGTCCGAGGCCGGTGCATCGGTTTACTCGGCATCGGAGCTGGCTTCCAAGGAATTCCCGGACCTCGACGTGTCGATCCGTGGCGCCGTGTCGATTGCCCGTCGCCTGCAAGACCCGCTGGCTGAGTTGGTGAAGATCGATCCGAAATCCATCGGCGTCGGCCAGTACCAGCACGACGTGTCGCAGCTGAAATTGGCCCGTGGCCTGGATGCGGTGGTCGAGGACTGCGTGAACGCCGTCGGCGTGGACGTGAACACCGCCTCCGTGGCGCTGCTGGCACGGATCTCCGGCCTCAACGCGACCCTGGCGCAGAACATCGTCAGCCACCGCGACGAGCACGGCGCGTTCAAAACCCGCGCTGCGCTGAAGAAAGTCGCCCGCCTGGGTGAAAAAACCTTCGAACAGGCCGCCGGCTTCCTGCGCGTCATGAACGGCGAAAACCCGCTGGACTCGTCGGCGGTTCACCCGGAAGCCTATCCGCTGGTTCAGCGCATCGCCGCCGAAACCGACCGTGACATCCGCTCGCTGATTGGCGATGCCACGTTCCTCAAGCGTCTCGATCCGAAGAAGTACACCGATGAAACCTTCGGTTTGCCGACGGTCACCGACATCCTCCAGGAACTGGAAAAACCCGGCCGCGATCCGCGTCCCGAGTTCAAGACCGCCGAGTTCCAGGAAGGCGTCGAAGACCTCAAGGACCTGCAACCGGGCATGATCCTCGAAGGCGTGGTGACCAACGTGACCAACTTCGGTGCCTTCGTCGATATCGGCGTTCATCAGGACGGTTTGGTGCACATCTCCGCACTTTCGGAGAAGTTCATCAAGGATCCACGGGAAGCGGTGAAGGCCGGTGACGTGGTGAAAGTGAAGGTCATGGAAGTCGACATCCCGCGCAAACGCGTTGGCCTGTCGATGCGCATGAGCGACACCCCGGGCGAGAAAATCGACGGCGCTCGCGGCGCGCGTCCGGGGTCGGCTCCACGCCAGTCCCAGAACACCGCACCGCGCAAGGAAACCACGGCGGCAGCACCGGGCAACAATGCCATGGCTTCGTTGTTCGCCAATGCCAAGCAGTTGAAGAAACGCTGATGGACATTCCCGCCGGGCTGACCGAAAGCGCGTTTTTCAAGCTGCTGGGCTGCCGCTTGCACAGTCTGGAAACCGGGGTGGCGCAAGTCGCCCTGGCGCTGGAACCCGAGCTGCGCAATCGCGGTGGCAAGCTGCACGGCGGGGCCTTGTTCAGCCTGGTGGACATTGCCATGGGGCTGGCCTGTTCCAGCACCCACGGTTTTGACCAGCAGAGCGCGACCATCGAGTGCAAAATCAACTACATCCGCGCCGTCGAAGGTGGCGAGGTGATGTGCACGGCGCGGGTGATCCATCCGGGCCGCCGCACGCTGGTGGTCGAAGCCGACGTGATGCAAGGCGACAAACTCGTCGCAAAAGCACAAGGCACGTTCGCTGTCCTGTAGATAGTCTTCCCCGATTTGAGTTAATTTCGGCGCAATGACCTGTAGGAGCGAGCTTGCTCGCGATGAACGTCAGGGCGCCGTTTTCAATCAGGCACCCCTCGTTATCGTTAACCTCCATCGCGAGCTAGCTCGCTCCTACAAAACCAGGCGAAAACGCCAGTTTTAACTTCACCCTTGTAGACCGTCTTGCCCACCCCCATATTGGGGCGACTGACGCGTGAAGGAATCCAACTTGAGCGAACTTCTCAACCGCCGCCTGGCTCTGCTCGGCGAGCGCGCTAACCTCTCTCTGCTCGAACAGTGCCTTCACGGCATCGAACGTGAATGCCTGCGCGTGACCGATGAAGGTCGCCTGGCGCAAACGCCGCACCCGGAAGAATTGGGTTCCGCGCTGACCAATGAACAGATCACCACCGACTATTCCGAGTCGCTGCTGGAGTTCATCACCCCGGCCCTGCCCGATCCTGCCGATACGCTGGCGAGCCTGGACAGCATTCACCGCTTTGCCTACAGCAAGCTCGGCAACGAGTATCTGTGGAGTCCATCGATGCCGTGCCCGTTGCCGGCCGAGGAAGACATCCCGATCGCCTATTACGGCACGTCCAATATCGGGCAGCTCAAGTACGTCTACCGCAAGGGTCTGGCCCTGCGTTACGGCAAAACCATGCAATGCATTGCCGGCATTCACTACAACTTCTCCTTGCCGGAAAAGCTCTGGCCGTTGCTCAGGCAGGCCGAGGGTTTTGTCGGCACTGACCGCGACTTTCAGTCGTCCTCCTACATCGCCCTGATCCGTAACTTCCGCCGCTACAGCTGGCTGCTGATGTACCTGTTCGGCGCCTCGCCAGCACTGGACGCCGGCTTCCTGCGCGGTCGTTCGCATCAGCTGGAGCAACTGGATCCGCAGACTTTGTACTTGCCTTACGCCACCAGCCTGCGCATGAGCGACCTGGGTTATCAGAGCAGCGCCCAGGCCGGCCTGACGCCGTGCTACAACGATCTGAACAGCTACACCGACAGCCTGCGCAAAGCGGTGGCCACGCCGTATGCACCCTATGTCGAAGTCGGCACCCACCAGGATGGCGAGTGGGTGCAGCTCAACACCAACATCCTGCAGATCGAAAACGAGTACTACTCCAACATCCGCCCGAAACGCGTGACCTACACCGGTGAACGCCCTATCCAGGCACTGATGGCCCGAGGTATCCAGTACATTGAAGTGCGCTGCCTGGACATCAATCCGTTCCTGCCGATGGGCATCGACCTCACCGAGTCGCGTTTCCTCGATGCGTTCCTGCTGTACTGCGCGCTCAATGACAGCCCGCTGCTGACCAACACCAATTGCGGCAACGCGACCTCGAACTTCCTCAGCGTGGTCAAGGAAGGTCGTCGTCCAGGCCTGCAGCTGCAACGGGATGGCCAGCCGGTTGACCTCAAGGAATGGGCCGGCGAGTTGCTGGAGAAAATTGCTCCATTGGCCGCGATGCTCGACCAGAGCCATGGCGGCGATGCCCACAGCAAAGCGCTGGACGCCCAGATGGCCAAGGTTCGGGACCCGTCCCTGACGCCCTCGGCCCAGGTGCTGGCAGCGATGGCCGAGCACAAGGAGAGCTTTACCCAGTTCTCACTGCGCCAGAGCCAGGCCCATGCCGAGTTCTTCCGCAGCGAGCCATTGGCGGCTGAAGAACAGGCGCAGTTTGAAGAGCGGGCACGTTCGTCCCTGGCTCAACAGGCTGAGCTGGAGCAGAACGAAGTCGGTGATTTCGATGTGTTTGTCGGGGCGTATCAGGCGAGCATTCTGGCGATCAGTAACTAATCGGCGCCTGTAAAAAAGATCGCAGCCTTCGGCAGCTCCTACATTGGAATGCGTTTCCTGTAGGAGCTGCCGAAGGCTGCGATCTTTTTGTTTCCAGCCCATTCACAATGATTCACCGGGTGTTCCCCTCATAAGCTAATTCGAAAAAGTTATTTATTTTCGAATTCTTAGATCATTTAGTCTCTTTCTCACGCCGACTCTCGGTCGCCTGACAAGGAGCTTTCTGATGAAACTGACTTTCCCTCTACGCTTGCTGGCGGCCGCTTCCTTGGTTACCGCAAGTTTTTTTGCCCAGGCGGCCGACTTCACCGTCGCCTACCAGACCACCGTTGATCCGGCGAAAGTCGCCCAGGCCGACGGCGCTTACGAAAAAGCCACCAAGGCCGATATCAGCTGGCGCAAATTCGACAACGGTGCCGATATCATCGCTGCCATCGCCTCCGGCGACGTGCAGATCGGCTACCTCGGTTCCAGCCCTCTGACCGCCGCCATCACTCGCAAAGTCCCGGTAGAAACCTTCCTCATCGCCACCCAGATCGGCGCCGCTGAAGCCTTGGTCGCCCGCGACGGTTCCGGGATCAAGACCCCGCAAGACCTGATCGGCAAGAAAATCGCCGTGCCATTTGTGTCCACCGGCCACTACAGCCTGCTCGCTGCGCTCAAGCACTGGAACATCGATCCGTCGAAAGTCACCGTTCTCAACCTGGCCCCACCCGCGATCATTGCCGCCTGGAAACGCGGTGACATCGACGCCACTTACGTCTGGGATCCGGCCCTCGGTGTCGCCAAGGAAAACGGCAAGGTGTTGATCACCTCCGGCGAACTGGCCAAGTTCGGTGCACCGACCTTCGACGCCTGGATCGTGCGCAAGGATTTCGCCGAGAAGCATCCGGAAATCGTCACCGCGTTCGCCAAAGTGACCCTGGACGCCTATGCCGATTACCGCAAAGACCCGCAAGCCTGGCTCGCCAACCAGGGCAACGTCGACAAACTGGTGAAGCTCTCCGGCGCCAAGGCCAGCGACATTCCGTTGCTGCTGCAAGGCAACGTCTACCCGCTGGCGGCTGACCAGGTGCTCACCCTCGGCGCGCCAACCACCAAAGCCATCACCGACACCGCGGCGTTCCTCAAGGAACAAGGCAAGGTCGAGGCGGTGCTGCCGGACTACGCACCGTACGTCAGCGCCAAGTTCATCACCAACTGATCGGGAGTCAATGCGATGGCCTTGCTACAGCTGGAGCGCATCAGCGCACAGTACCCCGGCAATCCGGAACCGGTGTTGGCGGATATCTCCCTGAGCCTGGGACCCCGGCAATTGCTGGTCGCCCTCGGCCCGTCCGGCAGTGGCAAGACTTCGCTGTTGAACCTGATTGCCGGTTTCGTCGAGCCCAGCGCCGGGCGCATCACCCTCGACGGCGTGCCCGTCAAAGGCCCGAGTGCCGAGCGTGGCGTGGTGTTCCAGGACGACGCGTTGCTGCCGTGGCAAGACGTACTGGCCAATGTCGGGTTCGGTCTTGAGCTGGCCGGTATCGCACGGGACAAACGCGAAGCCCACGCCCGGGAAATGCTCGCCCTGGTCGACCTTTCCGGTTTTGAACAGCGCCGCATCTGGCAGCTTTCCGGTGGCCAGAAGCAGCGTGTCGGCCTGGCCCGCGCCCTCGCCGCCGACCCGCGTGTGTTGCTGATGGATGAGCCTTTCGGTGCCCTCGACGCCTTCACCCGCGAGCAGATGCAGGAACTGTTGCTGCAAGTCTGGCAACGTACCGCCAAACCGGTGTTCCTGATTACCCACGACATCGAAGAAGCCGTGTTCCTCGCCACCGACCTGATTCTGCTGGCACCAAACCCGGGGCAAATCGTCGAGCGCCTGAGCCTCGATTTCGGTCAGCGCTATGCCGCCGGTGAATCGGCCCGCTCGATCAAATCCGACCCACGCTTTATCGAAACCCGCGAACACGTACTCGCCAAAGTGTTCTCCCAACGCAGTGCCGCCCAGTGGCAGGAGCGCGCATGAGCAGTTACCAAACTCCCGTCGCAGCGATCAAGCCAGGCACTCCCGTGACTCCGGTGCCACGCAGCTTGAGCACGCGCTGGATCAGTGTGCTGACACTGTTCGTTCTCGTTGCTATTTGGTGGGCCGTGACGGCGACCAGCTTGATCGAACCGCTGTTCCTGCCGCCACCTTCCGCCGTGCTGCAAAAAGGCTGGCTGCTGGCGACTTCGGGCTACATGGATTCAACCCTGTGGCAGCACCTCGGCGCGAGTCTGGACCGCATCGGCCTGGGCCTCGGCTTTGCGATTCTCACCGCCGTGCCGGTGGGCATCGCCATCGGCGCCAACCGTATCGCCCGTGGCGTGCTCGACCCGCTGATCGAGTTCTACCGGCCGATTCCGCCGCTGGCTTATCTGCCACTGATCGTGATCTGGTGCGGCATCGGCGAATTGTCGAAAGTGCTGCTGATCTACCTGGCGATCTTCGCCCCGATTGCCATCGCCACCGCCACCGGTGTGCGTACGGTCGACCCGGCCAAATTGCGTGCCGCGCAGTCGCTCGGTGCAACGCGCGTGCAGTTGATTCGCCACGTCATTTTGCCGAGTGCCTTGCCGGATATCTTGACCGGTGTGCGCATTGGCCTCGGTGTGGGTTGGTCGACCCTGGTCGCCGCCGAATTGATTGCCGCCACCAGCGGTCTTGGCTTCATGGTGCAATCGGCTGCGCAGTTTTTGGTCACCGATGTGGTGGTACTGGGGATTCTGGTGATCGCGCTGATCGCCTTCGCGATGGAGTTGGGCCTGCGTGCCCTGCAACGCAAACTGGTGCCGTGGCACGGCCAAAATCACTGACAGTATTCATGTGGGAGCGAGCTTGCTCGCGATGACGGTTGCACATTCAACACCTGTGTCGCCTGACAATCCGCTATCGCGAGCAAGCTCGCTCCCACAAAAAGCTCGGCACACCGGATTGAAGAGAACCACCATGAGCCAACTGACCATCGTTCCTCTAAGCTTTGCCCTAGGCGCGCAAATCAGTGGCATCGACATTAGCCAGCCACTGAACCTGGAGCAGCGCGATGCCATCGAACAGGCCCTGCTCAAGCATCAGGTCCTGTTCTTTCGCGAGCAGCCGATCACGCCACAGCAACAGGCGCGATTCGCCGCGAATTTCGGCGACCTGCACATTCATCCGATCTACCCCAATGTGCCAGAACAACCAGAGGTACTGATCCTCGACACCGCCGTCACCGACGTACGCGATAACGCGATCTGGCACACCGACGTGACCTTCCTGCCGACCCCGGCCATGGGCGCGGTGCTCAGCGCCAAGTTGCTGCCGGCGTTTGGCGGCGACACGTTGTGGGCCAGCGGGATTGCGGCGTATGAAGCCCTGTCGGCGCCGATGAAAACCTTGCTCGAAGGGCTGACTGCCACCCACGATTTCACTCGTTCATTCCCGCTGGAGCGCTATGGCAACACGCCCGAGGCGCTGGTCCAGTGGGAAGAGGCACGACGCAAGAAYCCGCCGTTGTCGCACCCGGTGATCCGCACGCACCCGGTGAGTGGGCGCCGCTCGCTGTTCGTCAACGAAGGTTTCACTTCGAAGATCAACGAACTGTCGGAAACCGAGAGCGAGGCGATTCTGAAGTTCCTGTTCGCCCATTCAACGCGGCCGGAGTTCACCATTCGCTGGCGCTGGCAGCAGGACGACATTGCGTTCTGGGACAACCGCGTGACCCAGCATTATGCGGTGGATGATTACCGGCCGGCGCGGCGGGTGATGCAGCGGGCGACGGTGTTGGGGGATGTGCCATTTTAAGATCAAAAGATCGCAGCCTTCGGCAGCTCTTACATTGACTGCGTTCGCCGCAAATATTACGGTCGAACATTGATCCTGTAGGAGCTGCCGAAGGCTGCGATCTTTTGCTTTTCAGGGTTACTTCGCCGTCGAAGGCTTCTCCCAAAGATTGACCCCACCCTCCCGGGCAAAGCGGTCAATCTCCGCCAGTTCCTCTGCACTGAAGCTCAGGTTCTTCAACGCCCCGACGTTCTCGATGATCTGCTCCGGCCGGCTCGCGCCAATCAATGCCGACGTGACCCGTGGATCGCGCAGGGTCCAGGCCAGTGCCAGTTGCGCCAGGCTCTGTCCACGACGCCTGGCGATTTCGTTGAGTGCCCGCACTTGGGCGATGTTGGCCTCGGACAAATGCGATGCCTGCAACGAACCACCGCCCGGACGGTTGACCCGCGCATCCGCCGGCACGCCGTTGAGGTATTTGTCGGTCAGCAAACCCTGGGCCAACGGGGTGAAGGCAATCACGCCGGTGCCGAGTTCGTCGGTGGTATCCAGCAGGTCTTTTTCCACCCAGCGATTGAGCAGGTTGTAGGCCGGCTGGTGAATCAGCAGCGGCACTTTCCACTCTTTGAGCAGCGTCGCCATTTCGCGGGTTTTCACCCCGGAATAGGACGAGATGCCGATGTACAGTGCCTTGCCCTGTTGCACCGCTGTCGCGAGTGCGCTGGCGGTTTCTTCCAGCGGGGTGTCCGGATCGAAACGGTGAGAATAGAAGATGTCGACGTAGTCCACGCCCAGGCGTTGCAGGCTCTGGTCAAGGCTGGCCAGCACGTACTTGCGCGAACCACCGCCCTGACCGTAAGGGCCAGGCCACATGTCCCAACCGGCCTTGCTGGAAATGATCAGTTCGTCGCGGTACTGCTTGAAGTCTTCACGCAGTAAACGGCCGAAGTTGATCTCCGCGCTGCCGTACGGCGGGCCATAGTTGTTGGCCAGATCGAAATGGTTGATGCCCAAGTCGAATGCCGTGCGCAACAACGCGCGCTGGGTATCGATCGGCGTGCTGTCGCCGAAGTTGTGCCACAGGCCCAACGACAGCGCCGGCAGCACCAGCCCGCTGCGGCCCACGCGGCGGTAAGGGATGGAGTCGTAGCGGTTTTCGGCAGCGGTGTAAGTCATCGAATCCTCTCTTGTCGGTCTTGAATCTGGTATCGACTGCTTCGCCAGTCGCCCAGCATACGCCCGGACAAACGCCAGAAAACCTGAGACTCGATGAATTGCTGAAACGTTTCACATTTTATTTAATCGGCCCCGACGTTTCGACCAAATCCGCCCCTTTACGCTGACAGTTCGCGCAAGGCGGCAGCAGCCAAAAATCCTGATCTGGAACTGTATCGCTGATCCCGCCTGACCGTTTGGTCGATTCGCTCAAGCAATTGCTCAGGCAGCGTGGCATTGAAGCGCACCGACTTGCCGAAATAGGGCGTGATATCGAATTCGACTACTGCCCACACACCGCCGGCGTAATCGGGGTTATCGAGATGAGCATCGATCTCACGGACCTGCGGCAATGCATCGCCATCGGCGACCAGCCCCTCGTAATGCAGGGACAACGCCTCTTTCACGCTTTCGAGTGCCTGCGCCACAGTGCTACCAGCCGAGAAACATCCCGGCACATCCGGGACGATTACGCCGTACTCTGAGTCGGCATCCTTGTGCAGAACGACCGGAAATTGCATGTGGATAAATCCTTCCTGTGATGTGTCCTCATTGGGACTTTCGTATCCGATGACGGGCTTCATTTCAGACCCGCCTGTTTCAATATGCTGTTGATCGTTCCTTTAGGAAGATCCGAGTCGGGGTGTTTGATCGTCCTGATCATTTCCCGGCTACGCATGTCCTTCGCCTTTTTTCGACAGCAACGGCTGCGTACTTTAAGCGGCGAAGCGCGACAACAATACACACCATACACACTCAGAAAAATATTAGTCGATCATGGCGAGACTGACTTCCTCTCTCAGACTGACGGCGCACTTGCGCAATCAGGCCCGGCAGGAACAAAGTCGCCGAAGCAACGAAGAAGCGATAGCTATCGCAAGGATGGAGCAAGCCATGCACACCACGATCATCATCACCTTCGGCCTGGTCCTGCTCGCGATGATGCTGTTCATCGGCGAGAAACTCGGCTTCAGCCGTCAGACACTCACCTACAGTTTCGTGATCCTGTGGCTGGCGTTGACAGTGATCAACGGCGCCATCGGCGTGGTGACCGCCGGACAGGCATTGAGTACGGAACTGGGGATCGGCACGATGGTGTTCAGCATTCCGGTGGCGGCGCTGGTGTTGTTCATGGTGCTGAGCGCCGAGACCTGAAAAGCCCCGGCGCCCTGCCCGCGATCAACGCACCAGATGCAGGAACTGCATGTGCCGTTCGTACTGGTCGAGGATGTCGTTGATGATCTGCTCCTTGGTGTAACCCACCAGATCGTAGTTTTGGCTGCCCTCGCTCAAATGCACTTCGGCGCGGTAGTAACGACGGTTGTTGAGTTCCTTGGAACCCATGCCACCCCGGGCAAACGACGGCGTAAAGTAGCCGCGCATTTGCACCTGGTAGATAAATGGATGTTCGTCACCGTGACCGATTTCCAGGCTGACGCTGTCGTTGACCGGTTCTGGATGCGTGATGACCTTGAGGCCCTTCTCGATGAATACCGCCGAGACCTCTTCAATCGCCGGGCGCACCGTCGTATCGAGGAAGCGATAGACCTCATCCCGCGACGGAAAATGCACCGCCTGACTCAAACGCTGGCGCCAACCACCCCGCCGTGAACCGGACACCGGTGCCAATGAATGCATCTGCGCAATCTGCTTCTGCGATTCCAGATAAAACGCCTTGTGCAGCCCCCACATCATCAACAGCAGAATCAGCGAGAACGGCAGCGAGGTCAGCACCACCGCCGACTTCAACGCATCGATGCTGCCGGAAAACAGCAAAGCACTGGTCACCAGTGCGGTCATCGCCCCCCAGAACACCCGCAGCCATTTCGGCCCGTCTTCATCCGGGTTGCCGCCCTTGGCGGACAGCGTCGAGAGCACCACGGTGCCGGAGTCGGCGGATGTGACGAAGAACACGAAGCTGATGAACACCGTGACCGCGATGACGGTTTTGCTCCACGGGTAGGTTTCCAGCAGCAGATAGAGCGTCATCGACGGATTGTCGATGGCCGACATGCCGAGCGCGCTCATGCCGTGGTTGAGCACTTGATCGATGGCGCTGTTGCCGAAAATCGACATCCACGCCAGGGTGAAGCCGAGCGGGATCAGCAGCACGCCGAAGACGAATTCGCGAATGGTCCGGCCACGGGAAATCCGTGCGATGAACAGGCCCACGAACGGCGACCATGCGATCCACCAAGCCCAGTAGAACACCGTCCAGCCGCCCAGCCAGTCGCTGGGTTTGCCGTAGGCGTACAGATCAAAACTCTTCATCGGCAAGGCGCCGAGATAGTCGCCGACGTTCTGGATCAGCGTGTTGAGCAAGTGCTGCGTGGGGCCGGCGAACAACACAAACAGCAACAGCGCACAGGCCAGCAGCATGTTGATGTCGGACATCACCCGCACACCCTTGTCGACGCCGGATACGGCAACAATGATCGCAGCGCCCATCATCAAGGTGATCAGGCCGACCTGAACCCATTGTGTGTGGGCGATGCCGAACAGGTAGTCCAGGCCCGAGTTGAGGTGCAACACGCCGAAGCCCATGTCTGCGCCGAGGCCGAACACCGTGGCGATGATGCCGAAGCCATCCACCGCATAACCGATGGGGCCATTGATGCGCTTGCCGATCAGCGGATACAGCGCCGAGCGCAGGGCCAGTGGCAGGTTATGCCGGTAGGCAAAGTAGGCCAGCGCCATGCCGACAAAGGCGAACACGCCCCAGCCATGCAGGCCCCAGTGCAGAAACAGAATCTGCATCGCCTGGCGCGCCGCCTCCGCCGTACCGGCCTCGCCTTGGGGCGGTTGCAGCATGTGGGTCAGCGGCTCGGACACACAGAAGAAAAATAGTGTGATGCTGATCCCGGCGGCGAACAGCATGCCGGCCCAGGACAGGTAACTGAATTCGGGTTCGTCGTGGTCGGCACCGAGCTTGATCTTGCCGTAGCCGGACAAGGCGGTGACCACCACGAAGACCAGATACAGGGTCATCGCCAGCAGGTAATACCAGCCGACCGTGTTGGCCGCCCAGTTTTGCGCCGCCAGCAACCAGGCACCGGCCTGCTCTGGCATGGCGATGACAACGACACCAAACAACAGGATGAAACTCGCCGAGAACCAGAACACCGGCGGATTCATGCGGATCAGACCGCTTGGAGGGATGGACGATGCACTCACGTTCGGTGCACCTCGGAGGGGAAAATCGTGGCTGTAGAAATCGGACTCAGCAAAGGCAAGCCTCCTGTTGTGAGCGGGCAGCGAACCGCCGGTTTAACTTGAATGAACGTTCAAGTTAAACATGGATAGGGGGCTAAGGACTAATCGCAGGGCTCGGCGGTAGCTTTCCTACACTAGCTTAAGGAAGGGGATGAGGCCGGATTTGGGGGATTCTGTAGGAGCTGCCGCAGGCTGCGATCTTTTGACTTTTGCGGTGCACTTGAAAAGATCGCAGCCTCGTTTCACTCGACAGCTCCTACAGCCAGCGAAAACTATCTCTCACCAAAAAGCCGGGGCATTACTTCTGCGCCCCATCATCCAACTGCAGATTCGCCTGGGTCAGGTTGCTACCCGCCGGCACGCTACGGGTTAGCCAGACATTGCCGCCGATGGTCGAACCCTGACCGATGGTGATCCGGCCAAGAATCGTCGCCCCGGCATAAATCACCACGTCATTCTCGACAATCGGATGCCGTGGCTGGCCCTTCTGCAACTGACCGTCTTCGTCCGCCGGGAAGCGCTTGGCGCCCAAAGTCACCGCCTGATAAATCCGCACGCGCTCGCCGATGATCGCGGTTTCGCCGATCACCACGCCGGTACCGTGGTCGATAAAGAAACTGCGGCCGATCTGCGCGCCGGGGTGAATGTCGATGCCGGTGGCCGAGTGGGCGATTTCCGCGCTGATCCGCGCCAGCAACGGCAGCCCGGCACGGTACAAATGGTGGGCCAGCCGGTGGTGAATCACCGCCAGAATCCCCGGGTAGCACAACAGCACCTCATCGACACTGCGGGCCGCCGGGTCACCGTGATAGGCCGCCAGCACGTCGGTGTCCAACAGGCTGCGCAACCCAGGCAAAGCGAGGGCGAAGTCCTGAATGATCTGGATGGTTTTGGCTTCGACCTCGGTATCGGCCTGGGCGCTGTGGCGCGCGGCGTAGCGCAATTCGAGTCGCGCCTGGGCCAACAGCGCATTCAGCGCCACATCCAGCGTATGACCGACGTAGAAGTCTTCACTCTCCTCACGCAAGTCCACCGGCCCCAGGCGCATCGGGAACAGCGCGCCGCACAGGGCTTCGAGAATCTCTGCCATGGCCGCCCGGGAGGGCAGTTCGCGACCGCCCTGCTCGCCGCTGGCCCGGCCGTTTTGTGCACGCCACTGCTCACGTGCCGTGCGCAGCTGACTGACGATGGTCTGCAATTGCCAATGGCTGGAACGCTCACTCACGGTAAAAACTCCTCACGGGCGACCGGACTGTCTGGCCGCACTGACGGCGATTACTTTACGGCAAGGGTCACGAGGCAAATTAAGAACCAATAGTGCTGTGCTCAGTTCGATTGGCTATAAGCGATTGACGGTTGCCCAGGCTTTGGGGCCTGCCTATAGTCCTGAGATCTTCCACGGCCAGTACGGACCCATGATCAAACAACAACTCGCCCGCTTTAACCGCCTCGACCTGCTCGGTCAGCCCACCGCCCTGGAAAAACTCGAACGCCTGTCGACCTGGTTGGGCCGCGACGTGTACGTCAAGCGCGATGACCTGACGCCGCTGGCGATGGGCGGCAACAAGCTGCGCAAACTCGAGTATCTGGCCGCCGATGCCTTGGCCCAGGGTGCCGACACCTTGATCACCGCCGGCGCGTTGCAATCGAACCATGTACGCCAGACGGCCGCCATTGCCGCCAAGTTGGGTCTGGGCTGCGTAGCCCTTCTGGAAAACCCTCTCGGCACTAACGACAGCAATTACACCGGCAACGGCAACCGCCTGCTGCTTGACCTGTTCGATGCCAAGGTCGAATTGGTGGAAAACCTCGACAACGCCGACGAACAACTGCAAGCCCTGGCTGGCCGACTGCGCAGCAACGGCAAGAAGCCCTATCTGGTGCCGATCGGTGGTTCAAATGCGCTGGGCGCCCTGGGCTACGTGCGCGCCGGGCTGGAACTGGCCGAACAGATCAAGGACACCGGCCTGAAGTTCGCCGCCGTGGTCCTGGCCTCGGGCAGCGCCGGTACCCACAGCGGCCTGGCACTGGCCTTGAGTGAAGCGCTGCCGGATCTGCCAGTGATCGGCGTGACGGTTTCGCGCAGCGATGAAGATCAGCGGCCAAAGGTTCAAGGCCTGGCCGAACGCACCGCCGAGCTGCTGGGCGTGAACCTGCCGGACGCTTTCAAAGTCGAGTTGTGGGACGAGTATTTCGCCCCGCGTTATGGCGAACCGAACGCAGGGACACTGGCGGCGGTGAAGCTGCTGGCAGGTCAGGAAGGCTTGCTGCTGGACCCGGTCTACACTGGCAAGGCCATGGCGGGGTTGCTGGATGGGATCGGGCGTCAGCGTTTCGACGAAGGCCCGATTATCTTCCTGCACACCGGTGGGGCGCCGGCGTTGTTTGCCTATAAGGATTTTCTGTAAGCGATTCAGAAGACCAAAAGATCGCAGCCTGCGGCAGCTCCTACATGGATCGGCATGCACCTGTAGGAGCTGCCGCAGGCTGCGATCTTTTCCTATGGCACCGAATATTCAATTAACGAATAACAAATAGAATATTTATTATTTTATTATCTAACTGTGTCGTCTTATAGTCACGCCGCAGGCGAATTTGCAAGGAGACGCATAAGCTGCATTAAGGCAGGATATTGCAGTCGTCCGAATCCCGAATTTGCCAACTTTCCTTAAGCGTCTTCCATAAGAAAACACAGGGGCTTGTCATGAATTTTTCCGCACTACGTCGCAATCTGCTGGTGGGCTCGCTGGGCCTGGCACTGAGCGCCGGCCTGATTGGCCAGGCGGTTGCCGGTGAGCAACTGCAAAAAATCAAAGACGCTGGCGTGATCAACGTTGGCCTGGAAGGCACCTACCCACCGTTCAGTTTCGTCGACGCCGACGGCAAACTGACCGGCTTCGAAGTCGAGTTCTCCGAAGCCCTGGCCAAAGAGCTGGGTGTCAAAGTCAAACTGCAACCGACCAAATGGGACGGCATCCTCGCGGCCCTGGAATCCAAGCGCCTGGACGCAGTGATCAACCAGGTAACCATCTCCGAAGAGCGCAAGAAGAAGTATGACTTCTCCGAGCCCTACACCGTTTCCGGTATTCAGGCACTGGTGCTGACGAAGAAGGCCGCCGAGCTGAACATCAAGTCCGCCGCCGACCTGTCTGGCAAGAAAGTCGGCGTAGGCCTGGGCACCAACTACGAAGAGTGGGTGAAAGCCAATGTCCCAACCGCTGACATCCGCACCTACGAAGATGATCCGACCAAGTTCCAGGACCTGCGTGTCGGCCGTATCGACGCCATTCTGATCGACCGCCTCGCCGCGCTGGAATACGCCAAGAAGGCCAAGGACACCACCGCCGCCGGTGATGCGTTCTCCCGTCAGGAAGCCGGCATTGCCCTGCGCAAAGGCGAGCCTGAACTGCTGGCCGCGGTGAACAAGGCAATCGATAAGCTGCGCGCCGATGGCACCCTGAAAAAGCTCTCGGAAAAATACTTCAACGCAGACGTCACTCAGTAATGGGAGAAGCTTTCCAACTCGCACTGGACTCCGCGCCCTTTCTGCTCAAGGGCGCGTATTACACGGTCATCCTCAGCCTGGGCGGGATGTTCTTCGGCCTGGTGATGGGCTTCGGCCTGGCGCTGATGCGCCTGTCGCGTTTCAAACTGGTGAGCTGGATCGCCCGCATCTACGTGTCGTTCTTTCGCGGCACGCCGTTGCTGGTACAACTGTTCGTGATCTATTACGGCTTGCCGCAATTGGGTCTGGAACTGGATCCGCTGCCGGCGGCCCTGATCGGCTTCTCGCTGAACATGGCCGCCTACGCCTGTGAAATCCTGCGTGCCGCGATCAGTTCCATCGAGCGTGGCCAGTGGGAAGCGGCTGCCAGTATCGGCATGACCCGCGCGCAGACCCTGCGCCGGGCCATCCTGCCGCAGGCGATGCGCACCGCATTGCCGCCGCTGGGCAACAGCTTCATTTCGCTGGTCAAGGACACCGCGCTGGCCGCCACCATCCAGGTGCCGGAACTGTTCCGCCAGGCACAGCTGATCACCGCCCGCACCTTCGAAATCTTCACCATGTATCTTGCCGCCGCACTGATCTACTGGGTCCTGGCCACGGTGCTTTCGCACCTGCAGAACCAGTTGGAAGCGCGGGTCAATCGGCACGACCAGGAGTCCTGACCCAATGATTGTCGTGGAAAAACTGACAAAGCAGTTCAAGGGTCAAGTCGTGCTCAACGGCATCGATCTTGAGGTCAAGGAAGGCGAGGTGGTCGCGATCATCGGCCCTAGCGGTTCGGGCAAGACCACCTTCCTGCGCTGCCTGAACTTTCTGGAAGAACCCACCAGCGGCCGGATCAAGGTCGGCGATATCGAGGTCGATACCAGCCGTCCCCTGAACCAGCAGCAGAGCCTGGTGCGGCGTTTGCGCCAGCATGTGGGCTTCGTGTTCCAGAACTTCAACCTGTTCCCCCATCGCACCGCTCTGGAAAACGTTATCGAAGGCCCGATCATCGTCAAGAAGATCCCGCACGCCGATGCCGTTGCCCTGGGTAAAAAGCTGTTGGCCAAGGTTGGCCTGGCGGGCAAGGAAGACGCTTACCCGCGTCGCCTCTCCGGTGGCCAGCAACAGCGCGTGGCGATTGCCCGGGCGCTGGCGATGGAACCGGAAGTGATCCTGTTCGATGAACCGACCTCGGCCCTCGACCCGGAGCTGGTGGGTGAGGTATTGGCGACCATCCGCGGCCTGGCCGAAGAGAAGCGCACCATGGTGATCGTCACCCACGAAATGGGCTTTGCCCGGGACGTGGCCAACCGTGTGGTGTTTTTCGACAAGGGTGTGATCGTCGAGCAAGGCGAAGCGAAGGCGTTGTTTGCCAACCCGAAAGAAGAACGAACCAAACAGTTCCTTAGCAAGTTCCTGAATAACGCTCACAACTAATAATCCTGCGCAACAACGGTAATCTTCCACGGATGGAAGTTACCAACCCCTTCGAAATACGCGCCATTAATATCAAACTAAACCAATCTACTCGAGATGCATATCTTGTGCGCACACGCGGCACATACATATGCATCGCAACAATTAAACAGTGCCAATCCAATCAGATCACCCATCGCAAGACAGTGCTTGTGACTTGCACAAACCCGCCCGTATTTCCCCGATTTCAGCAGATAAATTCGACGCAACGGCGTGGTTTACTTACTTGGGAGCGTAGGAACTTTCTGAATAGCACCACACACCACCCACAACTAACAAATCTTATTGACACCTGATCTTCCTGACTCTTATCTAGTCTCTTGCCAGCGACACTCATCACGCTTAAATCATTATTTCAACTCAAAGTAATGAATGGTTTTTCTGTTCGATTATTGGTTTTTGATATTCCAGAAACGGACTTCGTTGCAAGACTTCAAGGAGACTTCATGAACAGCACCTCGAACAAATCCGGGCTTGTGGCCCCAACCCTGGCGCAATCCAACAAGACCGGCATCAACGTCACTTGCGCGGCGCACCTGCTGATCGAGGTCGCGCCCTACCCCGCCATGGACGAAGGCGACCTGATTGAACTGTTCTGGGACAACTGCTACGTGGCCTCCCGCGTGCTGACGGCCAGCGATGTCGGCCAACCGGTGCAGCTGCGGGTGCCTGAAAGTTTTGTCGCCAACGGTACCTCGTGCATTCACTACCGGGTCATGCAGGTTGGCAGGGGCCCGGCGATATCGGCCAGCCGCAACGTGCAGATCAAACTCGACTGCCCAGGCGGCCAACCCTCCGCGCTGTGCGGCGATGAAAACCAGTGCCTGGCACCGGTGGGCATTCCCGAGGCGATTCGTCGTCAGGGGGTCAATCCGAGCCAGGTCAAACGCGGTGTTCCCTTGACCATCGAGCCGTACCTGAACATGGCCGTCGACGACGAAATCACCCTGCGCTGGGGTGATGTGCGCATGGATCTGCCACGGCTCAAGTCCGCCGATGTGGGCCAGCCGATTCAGGTCTGGATACCGCCGGCCATCATCCTCGAAGCCGGCGAAGATCTGCGGCTGGAAGTGACGTACTGCATTCTCGACAGGGTGGGCAACAACTCCCGCTGGGCGCCGGCTCGGGTGCTGAAGATCGGTTGTGCCAATCCTTATCTGAAAGTTCCGAAGAAACAGCACATCAAGGCCGCTGAACCCCGCGAGAAATGATAAAAACACCGAGAACGCCCTTCTATGCATATTCCAAAAAGTTAGTTCATAAAATATTTATACACGTTTAGGGTATATAAACCGGACCACCGGACATCCTTGTTTTCATGCGCCGCCACAAGCAGCGCTTCCATAAGATGTGAGGTAGGTATGGTCCGGAACACAATCACCCCAGTGCAGATCGCCAGGGCATTGCGTGCAGCCAAGGAGCGGCACTGATGTCCAGTCTGGCAGATGCAATCGTCCAGAGTGACCTGGACATCGCCCCGCTGTTGTTGCCCGCAAAAGTCTTGCGCAATGACGCTCAAGCCATCAAGGCAGCCCACGAACTGGCGCAGGTCGCCCGCCTGCAAGCAGCCAAACGTGACCGGCAGCGCAAGCTGCCGTGGGCGGAAATCGAAGAGTTCACCCGCAGCGGCCTGGGCAGCATTTCCATCCCCCGCGAGTACGGTGGCCCGCAGGTTTCGTTCGTCACCCTGGCCGAGGTTTTCGCGATCATTTCCGCGGCCGATCCGGCGCTTGGGCAGATCCCGCAAAACCAGTTCGGCATTCTTAACCTGATACTCGGCAGCGCCACCGAAGCGCAGAAAGGACAACTGTTCAAAAGTGTCCTTGATGGCTGGCGCATCGGTAATGCCGGGCCGGAACGCGGCACCAAAAACACCCTGGAGCTGAAGGCGCGCATCACCGCTGACGGCGTCCTCAATGGCCAGAAGTTTTATTCCACTGGCGCACTGTTCGCCCATTGGGTCGCGGTCAAGGCGTTGAACGATGACGGCAAGCAAGTGCTGGCATTCATCCGTCGCGGCACACCGGGATTGCGCATCGTCGATGACTGGTCCGGTTTTGGTCAGCGCACCACCGCCAGCGGCACGATTTTGCTTAACAACGTGCAGGTCGATCCCGAACTGGTGGTGGATAACTGGCGGATCAACGACACGCCGAACATTCAGGGTGCCGTCTCGCAACTGATTCAAGCAGCCATCGACGCCGGTATCGCCCGAGGCGCCATCGACGACGCCATCGACTTCGTGAAAACCCGCGCCCGGCCGTGGATCGACGCCAAGGTCGAGCGAGCCAGCGATGACCTGTACGTGATCGCCGATATCGGCAAGTTGAAAATCGAACTGCACGCTGCCGAAGCGCTGCTGCGCAAAGCAGGGCAAGTACTCGATGACGTCAGCGCCGCACCATTCACCGCCGAGTCTGCCGCCCGCGCCTCGATTGCCGTGGCCGAAGCCAAAGTGCTGACCACCGAGATCTCGTTGCTGGCCAGCGAAAAGCTGCTCGAACTGGCCGGCAGCCGCGCGACCCTCGCCGAATTCAACCTCGACCGCCACTGGCGCAACGCCCGGGTGCACACCCTGCACGACCCGGTGCGCTGGAAGTATCACGCGGTTGGCGCCTATCGCCTCAATAGCACGCTGCCTAATCGCCATTCCTGGATCTGACGACCAGACATCTGGAGAAACACATGACAAGTTCTCAGCACGTCGCGGTCATTACCAGCGATGAACAAGCCCTGATAGTCGCCAGCGACCTGGCCGAAGATTTCAAACGCGACAGCGCCACACGCGACCGCGAGCGCCGTTTGCCACATCCGGAACTGGAGGTTTTTTCCCGTTCGGGTCTTTGGGGCATCAGCGTGCCAAAGGAATACGGCGGCGCCGGTGTATCCAACGTGACCCTGGCCAAAGTCATCGCTCTGATTGCCCGGGCCGATGGCTCCCTGGGGCAGATCCCGCAGAACCATTTCTATGCACTCGAAGTACTGCGGGTGAAYGGCAGCCACGAGCAGAAGCAACGCCTGTACGCCGAAGTCTTGGCCGGCCAGCGCTTCGGCAATGCGTTGGCCGAACTCGGCACCAAAACCGCACACGATCGCGTCACCAGCCTGACTCGCGACGCCAGCGGCTATCGCATCAATGGTCGCAAGTTCTACGCCACGGGTGCGATTTACGCCCAGCGCATTCCCACCTCGGTGGTGGATGAAAACGGCGTGCAGCAACTGGCGTTCGTCCCGCGCAACAGCAAGGGCCTGACGGTGATCGACGACTGGAGCGGCTTCGGCCAGCGCACCACCGGCAGCGGTTCGGTGGTGTTCGAAGATGTCTTTGTTGCCGCCGAAGATGTGATCCCCTTTCAAAGCGCTTTCGAGCGCCCGACTCCGGTCGGTCCGCTGGCGCAGATACTTCATGCCGCCATCGACACCGGCATCGCCCGCGCCGCGTATGAAGATGCGCTGCACTTCGTGCGCACCAAAACCCGGCCGTGGATTGACGCCACCCACGAAAAAGCCACGGATGATCCACTGACCCTCAAGAGCTTCGGCCACCTGAGCATTCGCCTGCACGCCGCCGAGGCGCTGCTGGAACGTGCCGGTGAATACCTCGACAAGGCCCAGGCCGACACGAACGCCGAGACTGTCGCTGCCGCCTCGATTGCCGTCGCCGAAGCCCGCGCCCTCAGCACAGAAATCTCCCTGGCCGCCGGCAGCACGCTGTTCGAACTGGCCGGCAGCCAGGCGACCCTGATTGAACACGGCCTCGACCGCCACTGGCGCAACGCCCGGGTGCATACCCTGCACGACCCGGTACGCTGGAAATATCACGCCGTCGGCAATTACTACCTCAACGATGAAAACCCGCCACTGCGGGGGACCATCTGATGGCCAAGAAGAAAATTCTGCTGAATGCCTTCAACATGAATTGCATCGGGCACATCAACCACGGTTTGTGGGCGCACCCGCGCGACACATCCACCCGCTACAACACGATCGAATACTGGACCGAACTGGCGCAGTTGCTGGAGCGCGGGTTGTTCGACGGCCTGTTCATCGCCGACATCGTCGGGGTCTACGACGTCTACCAGAACTCGGTGGACGTGCCGCTGAAAGAGTCGATCCAGTTGCCGGTCAACGATCCGCTGCTGCTGGTTTCAGCGATGGCGGCAGTGACGAAAAACCTCGGCTTCGGCCTGACTGCCAACCTCACCTACGAAGCGCCGTACCTGTTCGCCCGCCGCCTGTCGACCCTGGATCACCTGAGCCGTGGGCGGGTCGGCTGGAACATCGTCACCGGCTACCTCGACAGCGCCGCCAAGGCCATGGGCCTGAGCGAACAGGTCGAGCATGACCGCCGCTACGACCAGGCCGACGAGTACCTGGAGGTGCTCTACAAACTCCTGGAAGGCAGTTGGGAAAACGGCGCGGTACTCAACGATCCGCAGCAACGGATCTACGCGCAGCCGGACAAAGTGCACAAGGTCGAGCACAAGGGCGAGTTCTATCAGGTCGACGGTTATCACCTCTGTGAGCCTTCGCCGCAGCGCACGCCGGTACTGTTCCAGGCCGGCAGCTCGGATCGCGGTTTGCTGTTCGCCGGGCGACATGCCGAGTGCGTGTTCATCAGTGGTCAGACCAAGGCATCGACCAAGGCGCAGGTGGACAAGGTGCGCGCCAGTGCCGTCGAAGCCGGGCGCAATCCCGAGGACATCAAAGTGTTCATGGGCCTGAACGTGATCGTTGGCTCCACCGAAGAGCTGGCCTGGGCCAAGCACGCCGAATACCTGAGCTACGCCAGTGCAGAGGCCGGCGTGGCGCACTTTTCGGCGTCCACCGGGATCGATTTTTCTCAATATGAAATCGACGAGCCGATCCAGTACGTGAAGAGCAACGCCATCCAGTCCGCCACCAAACACCTGCAAAACAACGACTGGACTCGGCGCAAATTGCTGGAGCAGCACGCTCTCGGCGGTCGTTACATCACGGTGGTTGGCTCGCCTGAGCAGGTAGCCGATGAACTGGAATCGTGGATCGCCGAGACGGGTCTGGATGGCTTCAACCTGACCCGCATTGTTACGCCGGAAAGCTATGTGGATTTCATTGATTTGGTGATTCCCGAGTTGCAACGGCGGGGCTCGTACAAGACCGCGTACGACAGCGGCACCTTGCGCGAAAAGCTGTTTCAGCGGGAGGCGCATTTGCCTGAGCAGCACACTGGCTCCGCTTTCCGACGCTAAAAGCATCGCGAGCAAGCTCGCTCCCACAGTGGATCTCGGGTGTTCACATAACCCCTGTGGGAGCGAGCTTGCTCGCGATGAGGCCCGAACAGACAACACAAACTTAATGCACTGACTGGATTACTCATCATGAAAAAGCACTACCTCTTCCACCCAGTCAAAGCACTGGCCCTGGCCCTCGGTCTGTTCAGCTCGGTGACCTTCGCCGCCGACGCCCCCCTGAAAATTGGCACCACCGCCGCTTTCGCCATTCCCCTTGAAGCAGCTGTCGAAGAGGCCTCCAAACAAGGACTGAAAGTCGAACTGGTGGAGTTCACCGACTGGATCGCGCCGAACGTCAGCCTCGCCGCTGGCGACATCGACGTGAACTACTTCCAGCACATCCCGTTCCTGGAAAACGCCAAGGCTGCGTCAGGGTTCGACCTGGTGCCATTCGCGCCGGGGATCATCAACAACGTCGGCCTCTACTCGAAGAAATACAAAAGCTTCGACGAACTGCCGCAAGGCGCCAGCGTGGCCATCGCCAACGATCCGATCAACAGTGGGCGCGGCTTGCAGCTGCTGGCCAAGGCTGGCCTGATCACCCTCAAGCCCGGCGTCGGCTACAAGGCCACCGAAGAAGACATCATCGCCAACCCGAAGCACATCAAGATCCTCCAGGTCGAAGCCGTGCAACTGGTACGCGCCTATGACGACGCCGATCTGGTGCAGGGCTACCCGGCCTACATTCGCTTGTCGAAAACCTTCGACGCGGGCTCCGCGCTGCTGTTCGACGGCCTCGATCACAAAGAGTACGTGATTCAGTTCGTGATCCAGCCAAAGAGCAAAACCGACCCGCGCCTGATCAAGTTCGTCGACATCTACCAGCACTCGCCCGCTGTGCGCGCCGCGTTGGATAAAGCCCACGGCAAGCTCTATCAAGCCGGCTGGGAAAGCTGAGCATGACCGCCGCCTTCCAACGGCGACTGGAGATTCCAGAGCCTCAACGTGCTGAACAAACCGAGCTGCATCCCGAGCTCAATCGTGCCCATGTTCGATTCATTGGCCTGGGTAAAACCTACAACGGCCAACAAGGACCGGTGGCCGCGTTGCACGGCATCGACCTGGCGATCCAGCGCGGCGAAGTGTTCGGCATCATCGGCCGCAGCGGCGCCGGCAAGTCGTCGCTGATCCGCACCATCAACCGCCTGGAACAACCGAGCAGCGGCCGGGTGCTGATCGATCAGGTCGACATCGGCGAGTTCGACGAAGACCGCCTGGTGGCGCTGCGTCGGCGCATCGGCATGATCTTCCAACACTTCAACTTGATGTCGGCCAAGACCGTTTGGCAGAACGTCGAGTTGCCGTTGAAAGTCGCTGGCGTGCCCAAGGAAAAACGCGAGCAGAAAGTCCGTGAGCTGTTGGATCTGGTGGGCTTGCAGGCCAAACACAAGGCTTACCCGGCACAGTTGTCTGGCGGGCAGAAACAGCGTGTAGGCATTGCCCGGGCGCTGGTGCATGACCCGGAGATTCTGCTGTGCGATGAGGCCACCTCGGCACTGGACCCCGAGACCACGCAATCGATCCTCGGCCTGCTGCGCGAGATCAATCAACGCCTGGGGCTGACCATTGTGCTGATCACCCACGAGATGGCGGTGATCCGTGAGATCTGTGATCGGGTCGTGGTGCTGGAACACGGGCGCATCGTCGAGCAGGGACCGGTCTGGGAAGTGTTCGGCAATCCACAGCATGAGGTCAGCAAGACATTGCTGGCGCCGTTGCAACACGCATTGCCCAAAGAGCTGCAAAGCCGTTTGCAGGCGCAGCCAACATCCTCGGACGCCGCCGTGGTCCTGCGCTTGCAGTTCACCGGCAGTCAACGCGATGAACCGGACCTGGCGGCACTGTTCAGCGCCCTCGGAGGCCGTGTGCGATTGCTCCAAGGCGGCGTGGAACGGATTCAGGGTCATGCCCTGGGGCAACTACTGCTGGCGGTGACCGGCTCACCGCTCGGTGCCGAGCAATTGCGTCAACGCGCCGGCCAATGGGCGCAACAGGTGGAGGTGCTGGGCTATGTGGTTTGATCGCTTGCTACAGGGTTTCATCGACACGTTCTTGATGGTCGGCGTGTCGTCGTTGATCGCGCTGTTGGCGGGCATTCCGCTGGCGGTGATCCTGGTCACCAGTTCCAAGGGCGGCATCTACGAAGCCCCGGCGCTGAACCGCGCACTGGGCGCGTTCGTGAACCTGTTTCGCTCGGTTCCGTTTCTGATTTTGATGGTGGCGTTGATTCCGTTCACCCGGCTCATCGTCGGCACCACTTACGGCGTGTGGGCGGCGGTTGTGCCGTTGACCATCGCGGCTACGCCTTTCTTTGCGCGCATCGCCGAGGTCAGCTTGCGCGAGGTCGACCACGGTTTGATCGAAGCGGCGCAAGCCATGGGTTGCCGGCGTTGGCACATCGTGTGGCACGTGTTATTGCCGGAAGCGCTGCCGGGGATTGTCGGCGGGTTCACCATTACCTTGGTGACCATGATCAACTCATCAGCCATGGCCGGGGCGATTGGCGCCGGTGGGCTGGGGGACATTGCCTATCGGTATGGGTATCAGCGGTTTGATAGCCAGATCATGTTGACGGTGATTGTGCTGCTGGTGGCGTTGGTGGCGGTGATTCAGTTGGGCGGGGACCGGTTGGCTCGGGGGTTGAACAAAAGATAAAATCTTACGTCATGCCTTTAGGCCCACACTAGTAGATTTAACACCATGGCTTTGAACTGCCAGATCAAGATATTCGAGTCTTGCGGGCATGAGTGGAGTTATATTCCGAGGCTGCACAGGGCCTTCAACATGTAATTCATTGACTGCAACAAAGCCATCAACTATTCGATCGCGTAACTTATCGGTGAGATAGCTTTCAAAAGCTTGACGTCCTATTTTTTTGTATTTATTTGTTGCTGTATATGCCGCAGAGTTTTGCTCAAACAGCAACCGGGCAACCTCTCCAACAAACTTATCCCCCGACACTAAAAACCCACGATAAAAATCAAAATAATTCATATCCACAAGTGAAATCTTATATAAAAATAGAGAAGTTTTTTTATTTGCTACCTTTTCCAAACTTTTTCTAAACATATCAGCTCCTGCCCGAAGGGTAGAGGTAAAAACGGTCCGACTGCCGTATCGGGCAAAGGCGTGCCCATCAGAATTGGTTCCCTCAAATCCGCGTCTCATTATTTCCCCGGGGAAACGGAAGTCATATCGGTACACTGTATTTATATCCCGTACAGAGTTGCTTCTTTTGCGTCCTCGTCGGTCAGGTCTCATTACACCCCCCTCCAGTATTCCTGTTGAAGGTTTATCCCGAGAACTTGCCCCAACAGTCAGGCTTTCAGTGTTGCGCGCTATCGCTGCCACATAGGATTCTGCTGCGTTTTCAGGTGATTCAGAGTTCTCACCAGTCGCAATCGATTTATTATTCGGCGTTCCAAAGGGCATTCGTCCATCTACATCTTCAAGTATCACCGGATTATTTCTAACCATTCTGAACAGATTAACCCCATCTACGTCCCACGCCGGATCCGGACAAATCCAGCGCTGCAACCACGGTGCGTAATACCGATAGCCATAGTAATAAAGCCCCGTCGCATCCCGCTCTTTCCCCGAATAACGGATGGTCTTGTACTGCGCCACCAGCGCACTTTTACCCGCCCAGCACGCCGTGCCGCCAAAGGGGTAATAGTGTTCCTGGGTCAGCACGCCCGCCTCGTCATCCAGTTCCAGGGTACTGGAGTCGAGGTGATCACTGAGGCTGTAGCGCAGCTGGTCACTATGCGCACCTTCGGGCCAATGCAGCGCCCGCACGTTGCTGCGTCCGGCTTCGACGCTGATGACGTGGTGCTCTTCGCCATCAGCTTGGCGGTGGATTTCCAGACCCGGGAGGTAACGGACCTCGCTGCGCAGGGTGCGGCCGCTGCTGTGGGCAAATCCCGTTTTGCGCAAGCGGTGGCCGGGGCGGTCGTAGCGGTAGCATTCGTAGTCGTCGGGCTCAGTTTCGCGTTTGACCAACGTCACGCGGCTCAATTGATTGCGGCGGTCCCAGAGCATGGCTTGCCCGCGTTGCAGTTCCCGTTGATTGCCACAGGCGTCGAAACCCGAGGCGATTTCAGGCTCGCCCGGCAGCGAGCCGTCATCGCGCTGCGCGAGGCTGCGGTTGCTCCGTGCCGAGGTGAACATCGAGAAACTAGGCGCGCCGCTGTGCTGGTGGGTGATCAAGTTTCCGCCCCGGTCGTACTCGAAGCGTTGGGTGTAATTGCGCCGCTGGTTGGGGTCCAGCGGCGTGGGCAACAGTGTCGGCAGAGCTGGGCCATGGCTCGGCTGGCTGACCTCCCAGCCTTGGGCTTCGACCAGTTGATAGAGGCTGTCGTAGCGGTAGCGGTTGATCGGGTCGATGCGCTGGTTGTTGAAATGGGTCACGGGCTGGGACAGGTCGTGCAGTTCGACGATGTTGCCTCCCGCATCGTAGACATAGTTCAGGTCCTGCAAGGGCTTCTGGTTGCCGACCGCCGCCACCAGCCGGATCAGCCGTCCGTCATCGGCGGCGTACTCGGCGTGGGTCAGCACACCATTGCCGGCGGTTTCCCGTTCGACTTGATCCTGGGCGTTGTAGCGGATGTCGCTGACCAGGCGTTGCGCTCGCTTACCCTCGCCGACCAATTGCAACCAGGCCTCACCCTGCTTGCCCGCCACGTCATAGCCAAAGGTGTGAACATTGCCCATGGCATCGGTTTGCTCCTGAAGCTCACCAGTGGGATTGAAACGGTGGCGGGTGATGAATGATTGAGCTTCCAGGTGCTCATCTCTGGCATCGAGTTTGGGCGGCCAGTCGGGTGTTTCAAGTTCGAGGAGCAAGCGTTGCTCTTCAACCAGCGCTGAACCGGCGAGCCCATAGTCGGCCACCCATTGTGTGCCTGCCGGATGGTCATGGCGAATCATCTGTCCGCACTGGTTGTGCGCTGCGTACGCGGGTTCGGAGCCGCCATAGGTCAGGCGCTCCACCACGCGAGGTCGTTCCCCCACGGCCTGTTCCGTGACGGTGACGGGCCGCTGTTGTTCGTCGAACACCGTGTGACGCTGACTGCCTCGTGCATCCCAGAATGAACAGGGCGAACCCGCCTGATCCAGCACACTCAACTGCCACCCGGCATCGACGCTGTCCGTCAACAACGGTTGCCCGTTCAAGCCGTAGAGCGTGGTCAGGTTCGGCATCGGCGCCGTGCCCCACAAACGTGGGTCGCAAGACTCGACCAAGCGGCCGGCCGCGTCGAAGCGTTGCCGAGTGATGCGTGGGTCAATCTCCAGGCTGTCGGGATGGCGGCAATAGCCGACGCTGCGAACCGTCAGGGCGCGTGGATCGATGACCGACAGCGTCGGTGTCGCGGTGTGGTGATGAGTGTTCACGGCATTGACGGTCCTTCGCTTTGACTGAGGAAAGACTGGGCTTTTTTTGGCCGGACCGAAACTGTAAGAAGTAACAGGTCGATGTCCGTGAAATGGCCATCGTCGGAACGCCGCCCGGAGCAGGCTCGCTCGCCACAGGTGATCACAGACTTCCAGAGGGAAGTTTTCGTACAGGAAAATCAGCGGTTTTGCATGCCTGTTCCCTTTCCTTTGCAGGAAATTTCCTAGATCATTTCGCTCGCTTGCGCCTGCCGAATTCCGTGGCTAGTCTCGGTCCGTCACTGCTCATCAGTGATYGGGTTTAGTCGCCCGGATATCATCGGGCGCACAGCGCCACCTTTCTTCAGGTGTTTTTTATTGCCTGAAATTTATGGTGGCTGTGCGCAGGGCACCTTCGGGTGCGCCGGTTCCCGATGTCCGGTCGACTAACCTGCGTGCAGCTGCCACCCCCTATTCGTTTAGTCGCGATATCGGTTGGCTCCAACTACATCGGAGTTTTACCAATGAAGAAACCCGTACCCGATCCTCCTCCCGAAAACCCTACCAACGAAACCGTCACCGACGATTTGCTCAGAGATCGTTCCGCACTCTACCGTGCCATCGATTTCCACCTCACCGGCAAGCAACCCGCACCAACCGATGAAATGCGCTTCTACAACGTCAGCAAAGACGTGAGTTTTGAAGACACCCAACTCTATGTCGCCGACCTGCTGCGCTGTGCTTCGGTCACGGCGTATCAGTGTGGCGATCAACTCAAAGGCGCCGACCGGGCGATGGTGTACTCGATCTGGCATTTGCTGGAGATTGCAAAGGCGATGGTGGATCACTCCATTGAGTGTTTGGGGATGAAGAAGGACTGAGCCAAGATCAAAAGATCGCAGCCTGCGGCAGCTCCTACAGAATTCACGTCCGACTCAGGCTCTGTAGGAGCTGCCGCAGGCTGCGATCTTTCAAAGCGCGAAAGCGCTTATAGTCAACCCATCTCCTTTTTCCTGCGCAGCCGACCATGAAGCAAACACCCGACGACCTCGAACAGATCACCTCCACGACCCTGGGCCACTACAACTCGACGGCCGAAAGTTTCCGAGAAGGCACCCGCGATCACGACGTCAGCCAGAACATCGATGCCCTGCTGCGGCACATTCAGGGCGAAGCGCCTTTCGACATTCTCGATTTTGGCTGCGGGCCTGGACGTGATCTGCAGACGTTCACCCGTATGGGCCACAAGGCGGTCGGCCTCGACGGTTCGGAAAAATTCGCGCAGATGGCCCGTGAGGACAGCGGCTGCGAGGTGTGGCAGCAAGACTTCTTGAAGCTTGATCTGCCAGCCGAGCGTTTCGACGGGATTTTTGCCAACGCGGTGCTGTTTCATGTTCCGCGTCAGGAATTACCGCGGGTGTTGAAACAGTTGTGGGGAGCGCTGAAACCGGGTGGGGTGTTGTTCAGTTCCAATCCCCGTGGCGAGAATCAGGAAGGCTGGAACGGGCCGCGTTATGGGTCGTATCACGACCTGGCGGCCTGGCAGCAATTGTTGATCGAGGCGGGGTTTGTGGAGCTGGAGCATTACTACCGGC
>NZ_JBFUIC010000020.1:0-42476 GCF_056402075.1 Pseudomonas sp. P4_C3 | reverse complement strand
GGCAATTATCGGTGGCGGGCTGGTCGGTGCGAGTCTGGCGCTGGCCTTGCAAGCTGGAGCCAAGGCCCGGGGCTGGAAAATCGTGCTGATCGAACCGTTCGCCCCCGGCGACACGTATCAACCGAGTTATGACGCCCGTTCTTCGGCGTTGTCCTTCGGCTCCCGGCAAATTTATCAACGGCTGGGTGTCTGGCAGGAAATCTCCCGCCGCGCCGAGCCGATCAAGCAGATTCATGTTTCCGACCGTGGGCGTTTCTCGACGGCGCGGTTGTCGGCGATGGAAGAGGGCGTTCCTGCGCTGGGTTATGTCGTTGAAAACGCCTGGCTCGGCCAATGCCTTTGGCAAGGCGTGGACAAGGACGTGATCAGTTGGCGCTGCCCGGCGGAAGTCACCCGCATGGAGCCGCTGACCGATGGCTATCGCCTGACCCTCAACGATGAAACCACTCTGGAATGCGACCTCGCGGTGCTCGCCGATGGTGGCCGCTCCGGTCTGCGCGAGCAATTGGGGATCGGCATCAGGAAGCGTCCGTACAACCAGAGCGCGCTGATCGCCAACATCACTCCGAGCGAAGCCCACAACGGCATGGCTTTCGAGCGTTTCACCGACGAAGGCCCGATGGCGTTGCTGCCGCTGCCGGAAAACCGCTGCGCACTGGTCTGGACCCGCCTGGGGATGGATGCGCAACGTTTGGCTTCGCTGGATGAACGCAGTTTCCTTAGCGAGTTGCAGGCGGTGTTCGGATATCGCCTTGGTACGTTGAAACAGGTCGGTGCGCGGCATCTGTATCCGCTGACACTGGTCGAGGCTGAAGAACAGGTGCGCCCGCATTTGGCGATTCTCGGCAACGCGGCGCACAGCCTGCATCCGATTGCCGGCCAGGGGTTCAACCTGTCCCTGCGCGATGCCCAGGCCCTGGCCGATACCTTGCTCGCCAGCGAAAAACCATTGGGCGACTTCGCCACGTTGCAGGCCTATCGCGAACGCCAGCGTCTCGATCAGGACCTCACCGTGGGTTTCTCCGATCAGGTCACGCGCCTGTTCGGCAGTACCCAGCCGCTGGTATCCCTGGGGCGCAACATCGGACTGCTCGGCCTCGACCTGTTGCCACCGGCCAAACGCTGGTTTGCCCGACAGGCGATGGGTTTGGGTACGCGTCCAGGTGCGTAACTGGTTGATCCGCCGATTCGGCAAGGCGCGATTGATAAAAATACCTGCCGCAATTGCAGGTCGACATTCATGACGGCGCCGGCCACTTGGTGGCGCGGGTCGGAAAAACCCTTTACGTGCGGCTCAAGCCGCAAGAGAGACAGGCTTAAAGCATGGAAATGCGCGCAGATCTGCTGATTGTCGGAGCCGGAATGGTCGGCAGCGCCCTGGCGCTGGCGTTGCAGGACAGCGGGCTGGAAGTCCTGCTGCTGGACGGCAGCCCCATGAGCGTCAAACCGTTTAACGCTCAGGCCGCGTTTGAACCGCGGGTGAGCGCCCTGTCGGCCGCCAGCCAGCGGATTCTCGAACGCCTCGGCGTCTGGGATGGTATCGCCGGGCGGCGCAGCAGCCCCTACACCGACATGCAGGTCTGGGATGGCAGCGGCACCGGGCAAATCCACTTCTCGGCGGCCAGCGTGCATGCCGAGGTGCTGGGGCATATCGTCGAGAACCGCGTGGTCCAGGATGCCTTGCTCGAGCGCCTGCACGATTGCGATTTGGGGTTGCTGGCCAATGCGCGCCTGGAACAGATGCGCCGCTCCGGCGATGACTGGCTGCTGACCCTGGCCGATGGCCGCACCCTGCGCGCGCCGCTGGTGATCGCAGCGGATGGCGCCAACTCGGCGGTGCGGCGCCTGGCCGGGGTCGTGACTCGCGAATGGGATTATCTGCACCATGCCATCGTCACCAGCGTGCGTTGCGCCAAACCGCATCAAATGACGGCTTGGCAGCGTTTCACCGACAACGGTCCGTTGGCATTTCTGCCCCTTGAGCGCGATGGCCAACAGAATTGGTGTTCGATCGTCTGGTCAACCACGCCCGGCGAAGCCGAACGTCTGATGGCAATGGATGACCAGGGTTTCTGCAAGGAGCTGGAGCGGGCCTTTGAAGGTCGGCTCGGCGAAGTACTGAGCGCCGACCCGCGCCTGTGTGTCCCCCTGCGTCAGCGGCATGCCAAACGTTATGTGGCTGAAGGTCTGGCGTTGATCGGTGACGCGGCCCACACCATTCACCCGTTGGCTGGGCAGGGTGTGAATCTCGGATTCCTCGATGCCGCCGTGCTGGCCGAAGTGTTGCTGCAAGCGGCAACACGAGGCGAACGTCTGGCAGATGTGAAAGTCCTCAGTCGTTACGAGCGTCGGCGCATGCCTCACAACCTGGCACTGATGGCGGCGATGGAAGGCTTCGAGCGACTGTTCCAGGCCGATCCGTTGCCGGTGCGTTGGTTGCGTAATACCGGGTTGAAAATGGTTGAGAAAATGCCGGAAGCCAAGGCGCTGTTCGTGCGTGAGGCGTTGGGGTTGACCGGGGATTTGCCGGCGTTGGCCAAGGCCTGAAATTTTTGTTGAGGTTAAAGGCCCCATCGCGAGCAAGCTCGCTCCCACAGGAATTCAGGTGTTAATGCAATTTGTGTGAACGCTGGAGAACCCTGTGGGAGCGAGCTTGCTCGCGATGGTGGCAGCTCGGTCACCTCATACTCCAGCTCAAGCAACATCTCGTAACTCCTCCGCTGGCAGCTTCGATTGAGAACCTAAATGTGAGTCCTTATCATTTGCCCTCATTTTCAATCGAGGGACCGCTCCCATGTTGGCACCAACGCGTCTACTGACCGCACTGGCCCTGACCCTGATCGGCAGCACCGCCGCCCAGGCCGCTGACGAGGTGGTGGTCTACTCCTCGCGAATCGACGAGCTGATCAAGCCAGTATTCGATGCCTACACCGCCAAGACCGGTGTGAAGGTGAAGTTCATCACCGACAAGGAAGCGCCGCTGATGCAGCGGCTCAAGGCCGAAGGCGCGAATACGCCGGCCGACCTGCTGCTCACCGTCGATGCCGGCAACCTCTGGCAGGCCGAGCAGATGGGCATCCTCCAGCCGTTCACCTCGAAAACCATCGACGCCAACATTCCGCTGCAATACCGGGCCGCCTCTCATGCCTGGACTGGCCTGAGCCTGCGGGCGCGGACCATTGCCTACTCCACTGATCGGGTAAAGCCGGGTGAACTGACCACCTACGAAGCGCTGGCCGACAAGCAATGGGAAGGCCGCCTGTGCCTGCGCACGGCGAAGAAGGTCTACAACCAGTCCCTGACCGCGACCATGATCGAAGTGCACGGCGCCGAGAAGACCGAGGAAATCCTCAAGGGCTGGGTCAAGAACCTGTCCACCGACGTGTTCTCCGACGACACCGCCGTGCTGGAAGCGATCAACGCCGGCCAGTGCGACGTTGGAATCGTCAACACCTACTACTACGGTCGCCTGCACAAGCAGAAACCAGACCTGCCGGTGAAACTGTTCTGGCCGAACCAGGCTGACCGTGGCGTACACATCAACCTGTCAGGTATCGGCCTGACACAACACGCGCCACACCCGGAAGCGGCCAAGGCCCTGGTGGAGTGGATGACCACCCCTGAAGCGCAGAAAATCTTTGCCGACGTGAACCAGGAGTTCCCGGCCAACCCGGCGGTGGCACCGTCTGAAGAAGTGGCGGCCTGGGGCAAATTCATTGCCGATACCTTGCCGGTGGAAATTGCCGGCAAGCGCCAGGCTGAAGCGATCCGCATGATGGACAGGGCTGGCTGGAACTGAGTCGGTTTTAAAAAAGCTAAAGATCGCAGCCTTCGGCAGCTCCTACAGGGTGATCATCAACCCAATGTAGGAGCTGCCGCAGGCTGCGATCTTTTTGCGTTTTCCCTAAACTCCAAGATTTATCCAGAGAGCTTTTCCTTGGCCCATCCCGCCCAACGCCGCTGGTATCCAGTCGTCTTCGCCATCGCGGCTTTGGTCCTGTTGCCCCTGAGCGTTCTGCTGCTTTCCTGGCAAACCATCGACGTTCAAATCTGGTCCCACCTGTGGGACACGCAGATGCCGCGCCTGCTGGGCAACACGCTGACGCTGGTGCTTGGTGTCGGTGCGGGAGTCACCCTGCTGGGCGTCAGCCTCGCCTGGCTGACCAGCCTTTGTGAATTCCCCGGCAGGCGCTGGCTCGATTGGGCGCTGATGCTGCCCTTCGCGATACCGGCCTACGTGCTGGCGTTCGTGTTTGTCGGCCTGCTGGATTTCGCCGGGCCCGTGCAAAGCCTGCTGCGCGAGTGGTTCGGTAGTGGTCTGCGACTGCCACGCGTGCGCTCCACGGGCGGGGTGATTGTGGTGTTGGTGCTGGTTTTCTATCCCTATGTATATCTGCTGGCCCGCACGGCCTTCCTCGCCCAGGGCAAAGGCCTGATGGAGGCGGCGCGGGTCCTTGGCCAATCGCCCTGGCAAGCGTTCTGGCGGGTAGCTCTGCCCATGGCGCGGCCAGCCATCGGTGCAGGGGTGGCATTGGCACTGATGGAAACCCTGGCGGACTTCGGCGCCGTGTCGGTGTTCAATTTCGATACCTTCACCACGGCCATCTACAAGACCTGGTATGGTTTTTTCAGCCTGTCATCCGCCGCGCAACTGGCCAGTCTGTTACTGCTGGTGGTGATGCTAGTGCTGTATGGCGAACGGCGTGCTCGCGGGGCCAACCGGGCGAGCAACGAGCGACCACGGGTCAAGGCGCTGTATCACCTGCGAGGCTTCAAGGCACTGGCAGCCGTGACATGGTGCGGGCTGGTATTTGCCTGCGCCTTTGTCATTCCAATGCTGCAACTGATGGTGTGGTTCTGGCAGCGTGGGCGCTTCGATCTCGACGAGCGTTATACCGGGTTGATCGTCCATACCTTGTATTTGGGGGCGATGGCGGCGTTGATCACCGTAAGCGTTGCCTTGTTACTGGCATTCGCCCGACGACTGGCGCCCACCCGGGTCATTCGTTCCGGGGTCAGTCTGGCCAACCTGGGTTACGCCTTGCCCGGTTCGGTGCTGGCGGTGTCGATCATGCTGGCGTTCAGTTACCTGGATCGCGAGCTGGTGATCCCGCTCTCGGGCTGGCTCGGTGGCGCGGGCAAGCCGCTGCTGCTGGGCAGTCTGTCGGCGTTGTTGCTGGCCTATCTGGTGCGCTTCATTGCGGTGGCCTATGGGCCACTGGAAAGCAGTCTGGCACGTATACGGCCATCTTTGCCCGAAGCGGCACGTAGCCTGGGCGTCAGTGGGCCACGACTGTTTTTCAAAGTGTATCTACCGTTGTTATTACCCGGCACGCTGAGCGCCGCGCTGCTGGTGTTCGTCGATGTGCTCAAGGAAATGCCCGCAACCTTGCTGATGCGCCCGTTTGGCTGGGACACGCTGGCGGTGCGAATCTTCGAAATGACCAGCGAAGGCGAATGGGCGCGGGCGTCTTTGCCGGCATTGACCCTGGTGCTGGTCGGGCTGTTACCGGTCATCGGGTTGATTCGGCGTTCAGCACATCGAAACAGCTAGGTGTCAGTCCTACACCTTGCGGCTACAATGCGCGGCATTCGGTGCGGTCCGTCTGACAGACCAGGTAGCTGAAATCGGCTGAAGGCCCTTGTTTCAAGGCATTCAGTCCGTGCAGCACCTGCCCGCACCTTCGCCACGCCCGGAAGGAGAAACCCATGGGACAGCGTACGCCTCTGTATGACCTTCATCTCGCACTTGGCGCGAAGATGGTCGATTTTGGCGGTTGGGACATGCCTCTGCATTATGGATCGCAGGTCGAGGAACACCATCAGGTGCGCCGCGATTGCGGTGTCTTCGATGTATCCCACATGACCGTGATCGACGTCGGTGGCTCCCAGGCAAAAGCCTGGCTTCAGCATTTGCTGGCCAATGATGTCGAACGCCTGCACAGCCCCGGCCGTGCGTTGTACAGCACCATGCTCAACGAGCAGGGCGGGATCGTCGACGACATGATCGTCTACCGTCTCGATGCGGGTTATCGCCTGGTGGTCAACGCCTCCACTCGCGATCAGGACCTTTCCTGGATGCAAGCGCATCTCGACGGTTTCGACGTGCAACTTCGCGAACGTTCCGAGTTGGCGATGCTGGCCATCCAGGGCCCCCACGCCCGGCAGAAAATTGCCGAGCTGGTCAGCCAGTCCCGCGGCAACCTGATCCAGCTACTCAAGCCCTTCGAAGGCCTGCCCGATGGTGACTGGTTCATCGCGCGCACCGGTTATACCGGCGAAGACGGCCTGGAAATCATTCTGCCCGCTGATCAGGCGCCCGGCTTTTTCAACGATCTGGTCGGAGCCGGGATTTCTCCCATCGGCCTTGGCGCACGGGATACCTTGCGGGTCGAAGCCGGCATGAACCTTTACGGTCAGGACATCCAGCAAGATGTTTCACCATTGGCCTCCAATATGGCCTGGACCATCGCCTGGGAGCCTGCCACCCGGCAGTTCATCGGGCGCAAGGCCCTGGAAGCCGAAAAGGCCGCCGGTGTGCAGCACAAACTGGTCGGTCTGGTCCTTGAGGAGCGCGGGGTTTTACGTGCTCATCAGGTGGTCCGTATCGCCGATGTTGGCGAAGGGGAGATCACCAGTGGTAGTTTCTCTCCTACGCTAAGCAAGTCGATTGCACTGGCGCGCGTGCCGATGGCTACTGCCGACCGCGCTGAAGTGGAAATCCGTGGCAAGTGGTACCCGGTCCGAGTGGTCAAACCGACCTTCGTACGTCACGGCAAAACCTTGATCTAACCTTTTCTGGCGGGCATGCCCGCCGACCCTTTTCCTGAGGACACAGAACATGAGCGATATCCCTGCCGACCTGCGTTTTGCCGAAAGTCACGAATGGGCACGTCTGGAAGCCGATGGCACCGTCACCGTGGGCATCAGCGATCACGCGCAGGAAGCGCTGGGTGATGTGGTATTTGTCGAGCTGACTGAAGTCGGCAACGTGTTTGCTGCCGGTGATCAGTCGGGTGTCGTTGAATCGGTTAAAGCCGCTTCCGACATCTACTCCCCGATTGCCGGTGAAGTGATCGCGGTCAACGAAGAGCTGAGCGCTTCGCCGGAACTGCTCAACAGCGACCCGTACGGCGCGTGGATCTTCAAGATCAAGCCAAGCAACACCGCCGAGCTGGAAAAACTGCTGGATGCTGCCGGCTACAAGGCTGCCATCGGCGAGTAATGCTCGCCCCGTAGGAGCTGCCGAAGGCTGCGATCTTTTGATCTTGTTTTTAAAATCAAAGTCAAAAGATCGCAGCCTCCGGCAGCTCCTACAAAGGCCGAATCAAGGCTGAGTCAAGGCCGCAAGACGGCCTTCACGGCCGCCACCGAACGCTCGACATCGGCTTTGCTCATCGCCGTGAACATCGGCAGCGAGACAATCAGCCGACCGACCCGCTCGGCGACCGGGAACATGCCTTCCTTGAATCCACGCTCGCGGTAAAGGCTCAACAGGTGAATCGGCGGGTAGTGATAGCCGATCCCGACACCCAATGCCTGCATCTGCTCCATGAAAGTCGCCCGCGCCGGTTTGCCGTCCGTACGTTCCGGTAATACCAGCTGGAACAAATGCCAGTTGCTGTGGGTAAAATCCGCCGGAGGCAATTGCGCGCCGTACTGCGCTTCGAAATCCTCGCCAAAGCAGGCGAAATAGTGCCGGGCCAGGTCACGGCGATGAGCGGTAATGGTTTCGATATGAGCGAATTGCCCAAGGCCAATGGCCGCGGCGACGTCGGTCATGTTGAATTTGCCACCCAGCACGTCGACGTCCAGGCCATCGAAGCCGTTGCGGGTAACGCCCTGCAGCCGGTACTTCTCTGCCAGTCGTACTTCTTCGGCCGTATTCAGCACCAGGCAACCGCCCTCGGAGGAGGTGACGTTTTTGTTCGCCTGGAAACTGAAGGACACGAAATCCCCCGTCGAGCCAATGCGCTGGCCGTTCCAGCTGGAGCCGAGTGCCTGGGCCGCATCTTCGACGATCCGCAGGCCGTGCTTTTTCGCCAGGGCGTACAACCGCGTCATGTCCACCGGCAACCCGGCGAGGTACACCGGGATGATGGCTTTGGTGCGAGGGGTAATCGCCGCTTCCAGTTGATCCAGATCGATATTGCGGGTCACCGGGTCGATGTCGGCAAACACCGGGGTGGCGCCGACCTCCAGAATGACGTTGGCGGTGGCCACCCAGGAAATCGGCGTAGTGATCACTTCATCGCCCGGCCCGACCCCGGCAATGCGCAAGGCGATTTCCATGGTGCAGGTGCCGGAATTGAAGGTGCGTACCGGGCGCCCACCGAAATACTCCGAAAGTTGCGCTTCGAAGGCCTGGACCTTGGGGCCGCTGGTAATCCAGCCCGAGCGCAATACCTCGCCGACGGTGGCAATCGTGGCTTCATCGATGGTGGGTTTGGAAAACGGCAGGAAAGGCAGTTGGCTCATGGATACAGTCACCCGATCAGCGGACATTAAGTTGGCGACGGACATGATGATCCGGATTGGTCGACCGCGCCACGTCATCCACGCGAAGATCGACTGCTATGCTGTTTTGACCGTGTTGCATCGACGCCGAGCGCCAGTCAAGAGAGAGCCCGTCATGTCCCAATTGCCGTCCCTGAGCCAGTTACGCGACCCCAATGCCTTTCTGCGCCGTCACCTCGGACCCGATGCCGCCGAGCAACAGGCGATGCTCGACAGCCTCGGCCTGGGCAGTCGGGTCGAATTGATCGAGCAAACGGTGCCGCCGGGCATCCGCCTCAACCGGGCGCTGGACCTGCCCCCGGCACTCGATGAAGAGGCCGCGCTGGCCAAGCTGCGTGGTTATGCCGAGCAGAACCAGGTCTGGACCAGCCTGATCGGCATGGGCTACCACGGCACCCTCACACCGGCCGTCATACTGCGTAACGTGCTGGAAAATCCCGGCTGGTACACCGCATACACCCCCTATCAGCCGGAGATCGCACAAGGGCGGCTCGAGGCGCTGCTGAACTTCCAGCAACTGACCATCGACCTGACCGGTCTGGAACTGGCCAATGCCTCTCTGCTCGATGAGGCCACCGCCGCGGCGGAGGCCATGGCCCTGGCCAAGCGGGTCGCCAAGTCCAAAAGCAACCTGTTCTTTGTCGACGAAAACTGCCACCCGCAAACCATTTCCGTGGTGCAGACCCGCGCTGAAGGTTTCGGCTTCGAGCTGATCGTCGACGCTGTGGATAACTTGAAGCAGCACCAGGTGTTCGGCGCGCTGCTGCAATACCCCGACACCCACGGTGAAATCCACGACCTGCGGCCGCTGATCGATCACCTGCACGCGCAACAGGCCCTGGTATGTGTCGCCACGGATTTGCTGAGCCTGTTGTTGCTGACCCCGCCGGGTGAACTGGGTGCCGATGTGGTGTTCGGCTCGTCCCAGCGATTTGGCGTGCCCATGGGTTACGGCGGGCCGCACGCGGCATTTTTTGCCAGTCGCGATGAATACAAGCGAGCGATTCCCGGGCGGATCATCGGTGTTTCAAAAGATGCGCGGGGCAACACCGCCCTGCGCATGGCCCTGCAAACCCGCGAGCAACACATCCGCCGGGAGAAGGCCAACTCCAATATCTGCACGGCCCAGGTGCTGCTGGCCAATATCGCCAGTTTCTATGCGGTCTACCACGGCCCGGAAGGGCTCAAGCGGATCGCCCAGCGGGTTCATCGACTGACCTGCATCCTTGCCGCCGGACTTGAACGCAACGGTATCACCCGGGTCAACCGGCACTTCTTCGACACCCTGACGCTGGAGGTCGGCGGAGCCCAGACAGCGATCATCGAAAGTGCCCGGGCCGCACAGATCAACCTGCGCATTCTCGGGCGCGGCCAACTGGGCCTGAGCCTCGACGAGGCCTGCGACGAAGGCACCGTGGCGAAGCTGTTCGACGTGTTTCTGGGAGCCGATCACGGGCTCAGCATCGACGCCCTGGATGCCGAAGTCTTGCCTGGCGGAATTCCCGAAGGGCTGGCGCGAACTTCGCCTTATCTGCGCCATCCGGTGTTCAGCGCCCATCACAGCGAAACCGAGATGCTGCGCTACCTCAAGCAACTGGAAAACAAGGACCTGGCGCTCAATCAATCGATGATCCCGCTGGGCTCCTGCACCATGAAGCTCAATGCCACCAGCGAGATGATCCCGATTACCTGGCCGCAGTTCGCCAACCTTCATCCGTTCGTGCCCAAGGAACAGGCCGTCGGGTACGGGCTGATGATCGAAGAACTGGAACGCTGGCTGTGCGCGATCACCGGTTTCGACGCGATCTGCATGCAGCCCAACTCCGGTGCTCAGGGCGAATACGCCGGGCTGCTGGCGATCCGCAAATACCATGAGAGCCGTCAACAGGGTGGCCGCGACATTTGCCTGATTCCTTCGTCGGCTCACGGCACCAATCCGGCGTCGGCGCAAATGGCCGGGATGCGCGTGGTGATCGTCGAATGTGACGAGGCGGGCAACGTCGACCTCGATGACCTCAAGGAAAAAGCCGCGCAGGCGGCAGACAAACTTGCCTGCCTGATGGCGACCTATCCTTCGACCCATGGCGTGTATGAGGAAGGCATCAGCGAAATCTGTGAAGTGATCCACCATCACGGCGGTCAGGTGTACATGGATGGCGCCAACCTCAACGCCCAGGTCGGGCTGGCGCGGCCGGCCGATATTGGCGCCGATGTCTCGCACATGAACCTGCACAAGACCTTCTGCATTCCCCATGGTGGCGGTGGGCCGGGCATGGGGCCGATTGGTGTTCGGGCGCATCTGGCGCCGTTCGTGGCCAACCATCCGGTGGTGCCGATCGACGGACCGCACCCGCAAAATGGCGCCGTCAGCGCAGCGCCCTGGGGCAGCGCAAGCATTCTGCCGATCAGCTGGATGTACATCGCCATGATGGGGCCGCAACTGGCGGACGCCAGCGAAGTGGCTATCCTCGCCGCGAACTACCTGGCGCGGCATTTGTCCGGTGCCTTCCCGGTGCTCTACACCGGGCGCAACGAGCGGGTGGCCCACGAATGCATTCTCGACCTGCGACCGCTCAAGGCGTTGACCGGCATTACCGAAGAGGACGTGGCCAAGCGCCTGATGGACTACGGCTTCCATGCCCCGACCATGTCGTTTCCGGTGCCGGGGACGCTGATGGTCGAGCCGACCGAAAGTGAATCGAAGGCGGAACTGGACCGTTTCATCGGGGCGATGCTGAGCATCCGCGCGGAAATCAACGAGGTGCAAAATGGTAACTGGCCGGCTGAAGAGAACCCGTTGAAAGGTGCGCCGCATACGTTGGCCGACATCACCGGCGTGTGGGAGCGGCCGTACAGCATCGTGCAAGCGGTCACGCCGGACGCGCACACCAAGGCTCACAAGTATTGGCCGGTAGTGAACCGGGTGGACAATGTGTATGGGGACCGGAATCTGTTTTGTGCCTGTGTGCCGGTGGATGATTACCGCTGACCTCCCAGGCAACACATGACTCCCACAGGGGGGGCTCGGTGAACATGGGATTTGTGTTCGCAAGGCAAAAAAATGCCGCTCATGTGAGCGGCATTTTTCATTCGCAACGCTTACTTCGAAGCCACGGCATTCTTCGCCAGAATCGCGTTCGCCAACTCCATGTCCGTGGCTTGCAGGCCAGGATTGTCGGCGCGGACTTTCTGCATGGCCGCTTCCAGGTACGGGCCGCGGATACTGCCATCACTGGCGACGAAGCTGCTGGCATCGTCCTGAGCCGCGACGACCATCTTGTTATCCTTGGATGTCAGATAGCTCGAACCGGTGGTTGCACCGGAGGTAAGAACGTTACGCCAAAAAGTATCGGCCATCGCCGAACCGACAGGCAGGGACAACAGCGCGACGGTAGCGACAGCAAGTTTGAAACGCATGACAGGGTGACTCCACTGGGTTGACTACGCGGTTGGATTGCCAACCCCCAATCGAGTTCCGTGGTCGCCTATTCCGCTGCTTCGACCAGCAGGATCGCGCCTTGCTGGCCAACCACCCGCACGCGGCTACCAAGTGCAGCGTCCGGTCCTCGGGCCATCCACACGCCGTCGGCCACCTTGATTTTGCCGCGACCGTCGATAATCGCTTCATGCACCACAAAGGTTTTGCCGATCAGTTCCTGGCCGCGCAGATTCAGGTGCGGCTGATCGCTCGGACGCATCGCCGTGCGCTGACGCCGCCACCAGTACAACGCGGTGRTGATCGACAGCAGGCCGAACAACAGAAACTGCCATTCCCAGGACAAGCTCGGCAGCAGGAAGGTCAAGACGCCCACGGCTGCCGCGGCCATGCCGATCCACAGCAGGTAACCGCCGGCGCCGAACACTTCGAGAATCAAAAGCACCGTGCCCAGCGCCAACCAGTCCCAGAACGAAAGGTGCTGCAAAAATGCCCACATGGCGCGCCTCAGGCTTTCTTGTTATCGAAAGTGGCCTTGACGATTTCGCCAATGCCGCCGACTGCGCCGATCATTGAACTGGCCTCGAGCGGCATCAGGATCACTTTGCTGTTGTTGGCCGAAGCCAGCTTGCCCAGCGCATCGATGTACTTCTGCGCCACGAAGTAGTTGACCGCTTGCACGTTGCCGCTGGCGATGGCTTCGGACACCACTTTGGTCGCCTGGGCTTCTGCCGCGGCTTGCCGCTCGCGGGCTTCGGACTCCAGGAAGGCGGCCTGGCGACTGCCTTCGGCTTCGAGGATCTGCGCCTGCTTCTTGCCTTCGGCGGTCAGGATCGCTGCGGCGCGCAGGCCCTCGGCCTCGAGGATCTGGGCACGCTTGATCCGTTCGGCTTTCATCTGCCCCGACATCGCCGCCATCAGGTCGGCGGGTGGGCTGATGTCCTTGATCTCGATCCGGGTGATCTTGATGCCCCACGGCGCGGTCGCTTCGTCGACAGTGCGCAACAGTTTTTCGTTGATCCCGTCACGCTGGCTGAGCATGGCGTCGAGTTCCATCGAGCCGAGTACCGTACGGATGTTGGTTTGCAGCAGGTTGCGGATGGCATGTTCGAGGTTGTTCACCTCGTAGGCAGCCTGGGCCGTGTTGACCACCTGGAAGAAACACACGGCGTCGATTTGCACTGTGGCGTTGTCGGAGGTGATGACTTCCTGCGGCGGAATATCCAGCACGCTTTCCATCACATTCATCTTGCGGCCGATGCGGTCCATGACCGGAATGATGACGTTCAGCCCCGGCTTGAGCGTGTTGGTGTAGCGCCCGAAACGCTCAACGGTCCATTCAAAGCCCTGGGGCACGACCTTAAAACCCATGAACAGAATGGCGACCACCAGGCCGACAAAAAGTAAAAGCACACTACCGATCTGCATAACGATTCCTTGTTGATGTGTGGGTCTGTGGAGTTGCAATCGCTGGAGTGTAGCTGTGCCGATGTCGGATAAGTACAGCCGGGCTCAGCTCTGCTCGCTCTGGGGCGTCACCCGCAGAACTTCCTCAATGGTCGTCAGCCCGGCGCCGACCTTTTGCGCTCCTGACAGCCGCAGGCTGCGCATGCCTTCCTTGAATGCCTGCCGCCGCACGGCCAGCAGATCGGTGTCGGGACTGATCAGCGCTTTGATGCTGTCGCTGAGCTGCATGATTTCGTAGACCCCGGCGCGACCGCGATAACCGGTGTCGCGGCATTCCACGCAACCGATGGCACGCTGGGCATTGGCCGGCAACGGTGCTTGCCAGGGCCGGGTCAGGGTTTGCCAGTCGTCTTCGCTCAGCGTCAGCGGCGCCTTGCAGTGCGGGCACAGGGTTCGCACCAGTCGCTGGGCCATGACGCCAAGCACTGTGGCCTTGATCAGGTAATGCGGCACACCGAGTTCCAGCAGGCGGCTGATGGCGCTGGGCGCGTCGTTGGTGTGCAGGGTCGACAGCACAAGGTGCCCGGTGAGCGCCGCCTGGATCGCCATCTCCGCGGTCTCGAGGTCGCGGATCTCGCCGATCATGATGATGTCCGGGTCTTGCCGCATCAGCGCGCGCACGCCGGCGGCGAAGGTCAGGTCGATGTTGTGCTGGACCTGCATCTGGTTGAACGCAGGCTCGACCATTTCGATCGGGTCTTCGATGGTGCAGAGGTTGACCTCCGGCGTCGCCAGCTTTTTCAGGGTGGTGTAGAGGGTTGTGGTTTTGCCCGAACCTGTCGGCCCGGTGACGAGGATGATGCCGTGGGGCTGGCGGGTCATGTCCTGCCAGCGGCGCAGGTCGTCGGCGGAAAAACCAAGCTGGTCGAAGTCCTTTAGCAGGACTTCCGGATCGAAGATCCGCATGACCATTTTTTCGCCGAAGGCCGTGGGCAGTGTCGACAAGCGCAGTTCGACTTCACCGCCGTCCGGGGTCTTGGTTTTCACCCGGCCGTCCTGGGGTTTGCGTTTCTCCGCGACGTTCATGCGCCCCAGGGTTTTCAGGCGACTGACGATGGCCATGGTGACCTGGGGAGGGAATTGATAGACGTTGTGCAGCACGCCGTCGATGCGAAAGCGCACCGTGCCTTGCTCGCGCCGGGGCTCGATGTGGATGTCGCTGGCGCGCTGCTGGAACGCGTACTGGAACAGCCAGTCGACGATATTGACGATGTGTGCGTCGTTGGCGTCCGGCTCCTGGTCGCTGGCGCCGAGGTTGAGCAGCTGTTCGAAATTGCCGAGGGTACTGACTTGCGGGTCGGCGCTGTTCGCCCCGGTGACCGATTTGGCCAGGCGGAAGAATTCGACGCTCAAGCGCTGGATGTCCACCGGGTTGGCCACCACACGCTTGATCGGCAACTTGAGCACGTGGGTCAGGTCAGCCTCCCAGCCACTGACATATGGCTGGGCGCTGGCCACGGTGACCGCCTCGCGGTCGATTGCTACCGCGAGGATCTTGTGGCGCTGGGCGAAGGCATAGGACATCAGCGGGGTCACGGCCGCGACGTTGATTTTCAGTGGGTCGATGCGCAGGTAAGGCTGGCCGGCCTGCCGGGATAGCCACAGGGTCAGGCTCTCGAGGTCCAGCGGTTTGCCGGGACGGCTGAGATCGTCCAGTTGCTGGCTGGCAATGAACTCCAGCGGATGCATCTGGCCAAGGGAGGCGTTGCGGCGGCGGGCATTGAGCGCGTGTTCGGCCGAATCCTGGCTGATAAAACCCTGGGCGACCAGTTCGCGCAGCAGGTCATTGAGATCCAGCCAACGGTCCTGAAAGGCGATTTGAACGGACATACGGGCTCCTTTTGAACGACAGTCGGCAAAGGATAGCCGTGGCCCGGCTGACCGCTGGGCCACTACCCGACGAAGCCGTTTCGGAGTTTTTCAACCCGCCGCTTGAACCGCTTCGGCCCATGTGGAATCAGCTTCTTGCAGCTCCACCGAGCAGACGCTGATCAGGTTACGAAGTTTTTCCGCAATCACTTCCGCGCGGTGCCAGCTCAAACCGTCGATGACGATCTCGATGCTCAGCCAGTCGTCCTGGCGCTGCGCGTTGACCTGTTCCGGCGTGAGCAATTGCAAAGCGAACAGATTGAGAGTGCGACACAGCAGGTCCGGTTCTGCCTCGGCCAGCATTTGATAGCGAACCCGGCAATGGGCGTTGCCGACGTTCCAGACATCGGCGCGGGCAGGTGGGGTGTTCACGGCTTCGAGATACGGCATGGTCTGGCTCCAAAATCATTGGAGAAATGTTTACATCCTGTGCCGGGTATTTCTTCTCTATGATTGGCTGTATTGCAGAAATGAAGAATCAATCAATTCACTTGTTATTCGGTTAGGGGTTTTTTTATGCAAAGCGAACTGGATAGCTACGACCGCAAGATCCTCGCCTTGCTGCAAGAGGATGCTTCGCTTTCCAGCGCACAGATCGCCGAGCAGGTGGGTCTCTCGCAATCGCCGTGCTGGCGGCGGATTCAGCGGATGAAGGAGGAGGGCATCATTCGCGGCCAGGTGACCTTGCTCGACCGCAAGAAAATCGGCCTGAACACGCAGATCTTCGCGGAGGTGAAACTCAATGCCCACGGGCGTTCGAATTTCACCGAATTCACCGAGGCGATTCGCGGCTTTCCGGAGGTGCTGGAGTGTTACGTGCTGATGGGGGCGGTGGATTTCCTACTGCGGATTGTCACGGCGGACATCGAGGCGTATGAGCGCTTCTTCTTCGAGAAGCTGTCGATGGTGCCGGGGATTCAGGAGGTCAATTCGATCGTGGCGTTGTCGGAGATCAAGTCGACGACCAGTTTGCCGGTGGTGCGATAAAGCAAAAAAGATCGCAGCCTGCGGCAGCTCCTACATTCGGATGGAGTACACCCGTAGGAGCTGGCGAAGCCTGCGATCTTTTCGGTATTACAGGCGCAGCAACATCTTCCACGCACGGTTCTGATACACCGCAATCGCCTGTTGCTTGCGCGCATCCAGGACTTCGTCGGTGATCGATTCGTTGGCCAGTTGCGCGAGTTTGTTCAGCTCACCGTACAGGCGATCCATTTCCGGGATCTCCAGTACGTTGCGCGCATGGTGCAGCCAGACCTGGATGCGTTCGATGCGCGGCAGTTGCTCGGCCAGATCTTCCGGTTGTTGCTGGTAGCGCTGCAATTGCAGCGAGTTGGCTTCTTCGCCCAGCAGGCGCGGCAACCAGCTGCCCAGTTGCGCAGCGCCCTGGCGATTGCCACGGGTGTTGCGGTCGGCGGCCCAGGTACGGGCCAGCAACCAGCGCGAGGTGGTCAGGGAGAACAGGCCCCAGCGCGGGTCTTCGAGCTCTTCGAGGAACTGCTCGGGCGCCGCTTTGCGCACGTCTTCATCTTCCAGGCCGGCCTGGACCAGCGGGCGCCAGTCTTCCAGCAAGGCATCGAGGGCGATACGCAGGTCGTGGGTCGACTGACGTGGTGCGGCCTGGCCCAGGCTGCTGATCAGCGCGCGCATTTCCGCGAGGCATTCGACCCAGTCCTGCAACAGGCGCCAGTGACCGTTGAAGCGATACTGCTCGGCCAGACGCTGGCTGCTGCCCAGCAAATGCCAGCTCAGCGCGGCGAACGCGTCGTCCAGCGGCGTTTCGGCGGTGATCTGCGGCGCCGGCAGGCTCAACGAATAGCTGTGGGCGTCGTACAGGCGATAGCCGCGCTCGGCCTTGCTGATGTCGCAGGGCATCAGGGCCAGTTTCTCGGCCAGCTCGGCGGCCAGTTCCAGCAGGGCTGCCGGCTCGCCTTCGCGCAGTTCCAGTTCCAGCTCGCAGATTTCTTCTTTCTGCTTGCCGACCACGACGTGACCCAGATCCAGCGCGGCTTCGATGACCACTTTGGTCTTGCCGCGACCCCAGGCGATTTCCGCGCGTTCGCGCACGAAGTCGGTGGTGAAGATCGGCTTCAGGGTCTTCTTGTCGAGCTCGGCCAGTTCCTCGGGCCAGCATTCGCCGTCGAGTTTCTTCAGGTCGAGCTTGGCCTTGGGCAGGGGCCAGTTGAATTCATTACGCTCGGACAAGCCGGCGACGCTCTGGCCGCGGGTCTTGAGGGTTTGAATCACTTCTTCGCCATCCTTGCGCAGGCGCAGGGCGACTTTGGCCTGGGCCAGGTCGCGCTCGGGCGTGTCGAAGTACTGATTCATCAACTCACGGCGTTCCCAGCCACTTTTGTTGCGTTTTTTCAGTAACGGGTGCTCGCGCAGGGCGGCGAGGGTTTCGCGGCTGACGCGGAGTTTGATTTCGGTTTCTTTCTGCATGGCCGGAAAATCCAGGATCGGGAGCGCAGCCGGGGGAATGTGTGGCTGCCAAGGTCGTGCAGTGTACAGGACTCAAGGTTAGTCCGCGTCGCGACGGTTTATTCCTGCCATCGGTTGGTTCTATGATGGACTTCAATTCGGGTGCCGGGAGTCAGCGATGCCATTGCCGTCGATGAAAGAACAATTCGCTGCGTTGATCGCTGCACCGTCGGTCAGTTGCACCCAACCCAGTCTCGATCAAACCAATCGCCCGGTCATCGATCTGCTGGCGACGTGGCTCGCAGAGCTGGGCTTTACCTGCGAGATCCAGCAGGTCAGCCCCGGCAAGTTCAACTTGCTGGCCAGTTTCGGTTCCGGCCCCGGCGGTCTGGTGCTGGCCGGGCACAGCGACACCGTGCCGTTCGACGGTGCGCTGTGGCAAACCGACCCGCTGAAGCTGACTGAAGTCGACGGTCGCTGGGTCGGCCTGGGCAGTTGCGACATGAAGGGTTTTTTCGCCCTGGCCATCGAGGCGGTCAAGCCGCTGCTCGATCAGCCGTTCAAACAGCCGTTGCTGATTCTCGCCACCTGCGATGAAGAAAGCTCGATGTCCGGCGCCCGCGCGCTGGCCGAAGCGGGGCGACCGCTGGGGCGGGCGGCGGTGATTGGCGAGCCGACCGGGCTCAAGCCGATCCGCATGCACAAAGGCATCATGATGGAGCGCATCGACATCCTGGGGCAGAGCGGTCATTCCTCTGACCCGCGCCTGGGCCATAGCGCCCTGGAAGCCATGCACGATGCCATCGGTGAATTGCGTGGCCTGCGCTTGTTATGGCAGCGCGAATTCCGCAATCCTCAATTCGGCGTGCCGACACCAACGATGAATTTCGGCTGTATCCATGGCGGCGACAACCCCAACCGCATTTGCGGCCAGTGCTCGCTGGAATTCGATTTGCGGCCGTTGCCCGGCATGGACCCCAAGGTCCTGCGCGCCGAGATCCTGCAAAAGCTCAAGCCGGTTGCCGAGCGGCATCAGGTCAAGATCGATTACGCGCCGTTGTTCCCCGAAGTGCCGCCATTCGAGCAGGCCGAGGATGCAGAGTTGGTGCGCCTTGCTGAAAAGCTCACCGGTCATAGCGCCGAAGCAGTGGCGTTCGGCACCGAAGCACCTTATCTTCAGCGCCTTGGCTGCGAAACGCTGGTGCTTGGCCCGGGTGATATCGCCTGTGCCCACCAACCGGGGGAATACCTCGAAATGTCACGTTTGCAGCCTACGGTGCATCTATTAAGACAACTGATCGAACACTATTGCCTGACACCGGCGCCGTTCGTATAAAGGGCGGGCATTTAAATTGCCGGTACCCCAACCCGTATTCATGAGGAGAGCGCGCGTGTCGCCAAGCCTGTTCCGACGATAACCATCAGCCCGCTGTGCGTTTTCAGTTTCGCCCTTTTTTCGGCTGCTATTTATTACAGGCCCAGGTTCATGCCCGAATACGTCAATTGGCTTCGTCACGCTTCGCCTTACATCAACGCCCACCGCGATTGCACCTTTGTCGTCATGCTGCCCGGCGACGGCGTTGAACACCCGAACTTCGGCAATATCGTCCACGACCTGGTGCTGTTGCACAGCCTGGGTGTGCGTCTGGTGCTGGTTCACGGTTCCCGGCCGCAAATCGAAGCGCGCCTGGCGGCCCGTGGCCTGATCCCGCATTACCACCACGGCATGCGCATCACCGATGCCGCGACCCTGGAGTGCGTGATCGACGCGGTTGGCCAGTTGCGCATTGCCATTGAAGCTCGCCTGTCGATGGACATGGCTTCGTCACCGATGCAGGGCTCACGCCTGCGGGTGGCCAGCGGCAACCTGGTGACGGCACGCCCGATCGGCGTGCTCGAAGGCGTCGACTATCACCACACCGGCGAAGTGCGCCGGGTCGACCGCAAGGGCATCAACCGTCTGCTGGACGAGCGCTCCATCGTGTTGCTGTCGCCGCTGGGCTATTCGCCGACCGGGGAGATTTTCAACCTCGCTTGCGAAGACGTCGCCACGCGCGCGGCCATCGATCTGGGCGCGGACAAGCTGCTGCTGTTCGGCGCTGACCTGGGCCTGATCGACGAACACGGGCGCCTGGTGCGCGAACTGCGTCCACAGCAAGTGCCAGCGCATCTGCAACGGCTGGGCAGCAACTATCAGGCAGAATTGCTCGATGCCGCGGCCGAAGCTTGCCGTGGCGGCGTGGCTCGTAGCCATATCGTCAGTTACGCCGAAGACGGTGCACTTTTGACTGAGCTGTTCACCCGCGACGGTGGCGGCACCCTGGTCGCCCAGGAACAGTTCGAAGTGGTGCGCGAAGCGGCCATTGAAGACGTCGGTGGTTTGCTGGACTTGATCAGTCCGCTGGAAGAGCAGGGCATCCTGGTGCGCCGTTCCCGTGAGGTGCTGGAGCGCGAAATCGAGCAGTTCAGTGTGGTTGAACGCGAAGGAATGATCATCGCCTGTGCGGCGCTGTACCAAATCGCCGATTCGGACGCGGGCGAGCTGGCGTGCCTGGCGGTGAATCCGGAGTACCGCCATGGCGGTCGCGGCGATGAGCTGCTGGAACGCATTGAAAACCGCGCGCGGGCTCAGGGGTTGAAAACCTTGTTCGTCCTCACCACGCGCACCGCGCACTGGTTCCGCGAACGTGGCTTTGAACCCAGCAGCGTCGACCGGCTACCGTCGGCGCGGGCGTCGCTGTACAACTATCAGCGTAATTCGAAGATCTTCGAAAAAGCCCTTTGATGTTTTAGCTGTGAGTTTCTTTGTGGCGATGCGGCGTTCCGACAAACCCCCTCGCCAATCGCTTTGGCCGTGTCGCTATCCAGCAGCGCAGCGCTCTGTTGCGCCCTGGCATCCGGAAAAGCGGAACCGGCCACGACCTCCGGATGTTTTTCGGCGTAATCCTTGCGCGTCACCCAGACCTCAAAGTGAAAGAAAATGCGAACGATACACAAACTGTAACAATTGGTCCGGATAGTGCGCGTTTGGACGTCATGGGACCGCCTTTCGGTATAAGATTTGTTTCCAAATTGCGTCAGAAACTAATCGATCTAAAAAATCAAAAATAAATACCGATTAGGAATTGGCTTATGTGCCAAACCTTCTATTCTGGGATGGTTGGGGAGTGGGGAGCTAAATTCCTAAACGGTATTGGAAAAGAATCGGGTAATTCTTTTCAGGTTCATGACGAATTCATGACCCTGCAGGGACCAAAAAACCGGGGGATTAGACTATGGTCGTAGACACACATGGTTACGATTGACTTGTGGGTCACGGTCTGGCGCTAATCGCACATCTTAGGATTTCGGGCGTCGACTCGAGACCAGGAATACAAGAATTAGAATCGAGAGGAGCTACACAATGAACAAGTCCACCTTGGCTCTGGCCGTGGCCGTAGGGGTTTTGGCGCAGCAGGCAGGCGCCGCCGGTTTCCTGGAAGACAGCAAGGCTTCCATCAGCTCTCGCACCATGTATTACGACGCCGATATGCGTGAAGGTGCGAGCACTCCTGCCAACCGTCAGCGCGAAACCGCTGAGGGTCTGAAGTTCGATTACCTGTCCGGTTTCACCCAAGGTACCGTAGGTTTTGGTATCGACGCCCAGGCTCTGGTGGGTATCCACCTGGATGGCGGCAAGGGGCATCACCCGATAGGTAACAGCAACTCATTCTTCCCTAGCGATGGCAATGAGGCGGCCAACGAGTGGAGCCGTCTGGATGGCAACGTCAAGGCTCGCTTCTCGAAGACCGAAGCCCACCTGGGTGGCGCTCTGGCACCTAACCTGCCGATCCTGATCGCGAACGACAGCCGTGTGCTGCCGCAGACCTTTGAAGGTGGCACCATCACCTCCAAAGAAATCGACAACGTGACCTTCAACTTGGGTCAACTGGAGCACGCGTCGGGTCGCGCCTCCTCGAACTCCACTGGCCTGTCTGTGGCTGGCGCTACTCAGGACAGCAACAAATTCCAATACGCCGGTGCTGACTGGAAGGTCACCAAAGACCTCTTGCTGCAGTACTACTATGCGAACCTGGAAGACTTCTACAAGCAGAACTTCCTCGGCCTGGTGCACGTCTACCCGATCGCGGCCAATCAGTCGTTCAAGACCGATATCCGTTATTTCGATAGCAGCTCCGACGGCAAGAACGGCGATCCGGGTTTCCGTTTCAACAACAACAACGGTTTCGCCAAGACCCCGGGTGAGGTCGATAACAAGACCTGGAGCGCCATGTTCACCTATACCCTGGGTGGCAACGCGTTCCTGCTCGGGCATCAGCGTGTCAGCGATGACGGCGGCTTCGTTTTCTTGAACCAAGGCAGTCTTATTGATAGCAACGGTCGTCAAGAAGGTGCCGGCGGCGCGAGCTTCTACTCGTTTACCGACGCCACGGTTGGCAGCTTTATCCGTGCCGGTGAAAACACCACGTTCGGTCAGTACTCCTATGACTTCGCCTCCCTGGGTGTACCAGGCTTGAAAGCTTCGATTGCTTACTTGAATGGCCAGGACATCAAGGCTACCAGCGGTGTTGGTAAAGACCTGAGTGAACACGAGACCGACGCGCGTATTGATTACGTGATTCAAACGGGCGCACTGAAAGGGTTTGGTACGACGCTGCGTCACGGTACCTACCGTGGCAACACCAGCACCCTCGATCAAGACCAGACCCGTCTGATCTTCAACTACACCTACAGCTTCATGTAATAGCCGTAAGAAAAGAGCCCCGTCGATTGGCGGGGTTTTTTTTCGCGTCGAATTTCATATTCCATAAGAAAAGGTTCTATTTCTTTTTTATTCTTTTTAGTTTTTTAATCCGCACCTTAAAGTGCACCTGTCCGACACTCATCCATGAGCTCGGATTTGGCATTTTCCTCCCTCGACAATTGATCAGTTACAGGAATTGGCCTCGCTGCCGATACCTCGGATCTGTTGTGGGAAGTCATATTCCAAAACGGCATTAAAAACCGCTAAAAAATTCTTTTGGCTTTAAGGCCATGTATCCTGCGGCCCGCCAAACGACCGGCCTAGACGGTTTGCCGCGAATTTATGCATTCAGGATCCCGGGCAATCGATTCGGGACCAGGAACATCAGAACTAGAAACGAGAGGAGCGAAACATGAACAAGTCCACCTTGGCCATGGCTGTGGCCGTCGGGGCATTGGCCCAGCAGGCAAACGCCGCGGGTTTTATCGAAGATAGCAAGGCAACACTGGGGCTGCGTAACTTCTACATCAACACCGATTACCGTGACGGCACTGGCCCGAACAAAAACGAAGAGTGGGGCCAAGGCTTCGACCTGCGTTTCATCTCCGGTTACACCCAAGGCACCGTCGGCTTCGGTATCGATGCGATCGGCCTGTTGGGCGTCAAGCTGGATTCGGGCGGCGGTACCAACGGCGCCACGGCGACCTCTTACGGTGGCACGGTTTTCCCGAGCAAAGCCAACGGCGAGGCAGTTGATGATTTCTCCAGCCTGGGCCTGACTGCCAAAGCCAAGGTTTCCCAGACCGAACTGAAGCTGGGCACCCTGCAGCCAAAACTGCCGGTGATCGTGACCAACGACGGCCGCCTGCTGCCGCAAACCTGGCAGGGTGGCCAGATCACATCCGGCGACATCAAGGATCTGACCCTGGTCGGTGGCCAGATCGAAGCCGTTAAAGGCCGTAACTCCAGCAACAATGAGCAGATGTCGATTTCGGGCGCGAACTCTCGCGGCACCAAATTCCGCGACAGCAACAAGTTCATCTATGCCGGTGGCGACTACAAGATCACCAAGGACCTGACGGCCCAGTACTACTACGGCAACCTGGAGGAGTTCTACAAGCAACACTTCCTGGGTCTGGTGCATAACTGGGCCATCGGCCCTGGCGTGTTGAAGTCAGACTTCCGTTATTTCAACAGCTCCGACGACGGTGCCAACGGTCACGACCCTCTGTTCTTCACCACTGGCAATTACAGCGGTGCAGCCAACGGTAAAGGCAAGGTCGACAACAACCTGTACAGCGGCCTGTTCCTGTACTCCGTTGCCGGTCACACCTTCGGCGCCGGTTACCAGGTCAGCAACGGCGACAGCGACTTCCCTTGGCTGAACCAGGGCGACGGATCGTCGGCCTACATCATCACCGACTCGCAAATCCAGAAGTTCGGCCGTGCCGGCGAGAAAACCTGGCAGGCACGCTACGCGTATGACTTCGCCAAGGTCGGCGTACCTGGCCTGACGGCGGGCCTGGTGTACCTGCATGGCGACAATATCGATACCGTTAACGCCAAGGGTGGCGAGGCGGCCAATGGTGCCTCCGAGTGGGAGCGCGATCTGAGCGTGGCTTACGTCGTTCAGGAAGGTCCGCTGAAGAACCTGGGCCTGGCGTGGAAAAACGCTACCTGGCGCACCGACCTGCCGAACACCCGTTCGCAGGACGAAAACCGTGTGATCCTCAGCTACTCGATCCCGCTGTTGTAATAGCGCTCGCGTAATCGAGACAAAAAAAGCCCCGCCCGGTATTACACCGGGCGGGGCTTTTACATTTTCAAGACGGGTTCACCCCCGTAATCCCGCCTTGAAGTTCCCTCTTTGCAGCAACTCAAGGCCTTCTCGAACCTCGTGGCCGATGTTCGGCGGGTTGTGCGTGCACGTCCAGTGAACAGATCTTTAATATTTCTTTATGATCTAAATAAATCGATATTTATTCTTTTTAATAGATAAAAAACACAGGCACAGTTGAACCCATCTAGCACTCACAAGGAGCAGCACCATGGGCCTCAGACTTGGCGATATCGCCCCCGATTTCGAACAGAACTCCAGCGCCGGCATCATCCGTTTTCATCAGTGGCTGGGCGATAGCTGGGGCGTGCTGTTTTCCCATCCGGCGGATTTCACGCCAGTGTGCACCACCGAGCTGGGCTTCACCGCCAGGCTCAAGGATGAATTCACCCAGCGTGGCGTCAAGGCTATCGCCTTGTCGGTGGATCCGGTGGAGTCGCACCACAAGTGGATCGAGGACATCAACGAAACCCAGGATACCGTGGTCAACTTTCCGATCCTGGATGACGCCGACCGCAAGGTCTCGGATCTCTATGACCTGATCCACCCCAACGCCAACGACACCCTGACCGTGCGCTCGCTGTTTGTGATCGACCCGAACAAAAAGGTCCGGCTGACGATTACCTACCCGGCGAGCACCGGCCGCAACTTCAATGAAATCCTGCGGGTGATCGACTCGCTGCAACTCACCGACAACTACAAGGTGGCCACACCGGCCAACTGGCAGGACGGTGATGAAGTGGTGATCGTGCCGTCGCTCAAGGATGAGGATGAAATCAGGCAGCGCTTTCCCAAGGGGTATCGGGCCGTTAAACCGTATTTGCGTCTGACGCCGCAGCCGAATCGGTAAGTCTTCAGCATTTTCGGCGCAGCTGATGCCGCCATCGCGAGCAAGCTCGCTCCCACAGTTGACCGCGTACCCCCTGTGGGAGCGAGCTTGCTCGCGATAGCGGCGGATCAGGCGCAACAGAATTCAAGATGTGTACCCACAAAGCAGGGGATTTTCAGGCCGTTTCGACGGCCTGTTTTTTTGCCTGGAGAATACGAATCTATATATCTCTTAAACGAATAACCAAATGAATAAATATGATTTATGGATATATAAATCAGCTGTTAAGGTCACTCCATCGAAGCGAGATCGCAAGCCGCGAATCGCCAACACCGTGCAAGGAATCGTCTGAATGTTGGTCGTCTCACTCGGTGGCAGTCCCAGTCAGCGCTCTCGTTCCGGGGTGCTGCTGGATCGCTCCCAGCGTTGGTTACAAGGGCAGGGCGTGGAAGTGGTGAGTTACCAGGTACGGGACTTCCCGGCCGAGGACTTGCTGCACGCACGCTTCGACAGCCCCAAGGTGATCGACTTGCTGCAACAGATTGAAAGCGCCGATGGCCTGCTGATCGCCACACCGGTTTACAAGGCATCGTTTTCCGGAGCACTGAAAGTCGTGCTGGATCTGCTGCCCGAACGCGCCTTGAGCCACAAGGTGGTTCTGCCGATGGCCACTGGCGGCAGCATCGCCCACATGCTGGCGGTGGATTACGCACTCAAGCCGGTGCTGTCGGCATTGAAGGCCCAGGAAATGCTGCAAGGGATTTTCGCCGTCGACAGCCAGATCGCCTACGGCGAAGGCAGCGCCCTGGCGCAGTTGGCGCCGGAGCTGGAACAACGACTGAATGAATCGCTGGAGCTGTTTTTCAGCGCCATGGCGCGACGGCCCAAGCCGCTTGATCCGAACCTGTTGAATGATCGTTTGTTGAGTGCTCGCTGGAGCATTTGAGCCTCACCGAAAAATTGAAGTACTGGCCTTACTCGCCCGCCAACGGGCAAGCAGGTGCAGCCAAAACCCAACTGCAAAAAGGAGAGCGCCATGCGCCCTGTCATTTTGCGTCGTGGTCTGGTCGCTCTGTTTGCTGCGGCTGTCACCTTCGGCGCCATTACTCAAGCTCAGGCCGAGACCTTACGAATCGGCTATCAAAAGTACGGCACCCTGGTGCTACTCAAAGCCAAAGGCACCCTGGAAAAGCGTCTCGCCGCCCAAGGCGTGGACGTGCAATGGACTGAATTCCCCGGTGGCCCGCAACTGCTTGAAGGCCTGAACGTCGGCTCCATCGACTTCGGTGTTACCGGTGAGACTCCGCCCGTGTTCGCTCAAGCGGCCGGCGCCGATTTGCTCTATGTCGCCTATGAGCCGCCAGCGCCGCACAGCGAAGCGATCCTGGTGCCGAAGGACTCGGCGATCAAGTCGGTGGCGGATCTCAAGGGCAAGAAAGTCGTGCTCAACAAGGGCTCCAATGTGCACTACCTGCTGGTGCGTGCACTGGAAGACGCCGGCCTCAAATACACCGACATCCAGACCGTATTCCTGCCACCGGCCGATGCCCGCGCCGCGTTCGAGCGTGGCAGCGTCGACGCCTGGGTGATCTGGGACCCGTACCAGGCTGCCGCCGAACAACAGCTGCAAGCGCGCACCCTGCGCGATGGCCAGGGCATCGTCGACAACCATCAGTTCTACCTGGCGACCAAGCCTTATGCGCAGAAGAATCCCGAGGTAATCAAGACCCTGGTGGAAGAAGTGCGCGCGGTTGGCGAGTGGTCCAAGGCTAACCCGCAAGAGGTGACCCAACAGGTTTCACCGCTGCTCGGCCTGCCTGCCGACATCACCCTGACCTCGGTGAAACGCCAGGGCTATGGCGCGCTGTTCCTCACCCCGGAAGTGGTCGCCGCACAGCAGAAAATCGCCGACAGCTTCTACCAGCTCAAGCTGATTCCCAAGCAGTTGAGCATCAAAGACGTGATCTGGACGCCGCCGGCTGCCGTTGCCAAAGCCCAATAAATCGATTCCCCAAGGAGACCACTCCATGAGCCTCAATATTTTCTGGTTCCTGCCTACCCACGGCGACGGCCATTACCTTGGCACCGCTGAAGGCGCACGTGCCGTCGATCATGGTTACCTGCAACAAGTCGCACAGGCAGCGGATCGCCTGGGGTTTGGCGGGGTACTGATCCCTACCGGTCGTTCCTGCGAAGACTCGTGGCTGGTGGCGGCGTCGCTGATTCCGGTGACCCAGCGCTTGAAGTTCCTTGTCGCCCTGCGCCCCGGGATCATTTCCCCGACGGTGGCGGCGCGTCAGGCCGCGACCCTGGATCGGCTGTCTGGTGGTCGTGCGCTGTTCAACCTGGTGACGGGCGGTGATCCGGAAGAGTTGGCGGGCGACGGTCTGTTCCTCAGCCACGAAGAACGCTACCAGGCCTCGGTGGAGTTCACCCGTATATGGCGTCGGGTGCTGGAAGGCGAAACCGTCGATTACGATGGTCAGCACATCAGCGTGAAAGGCGCGAAATTGCTCTATCCACCGATCCAGCAACCGCGTCCGCCACTGTACTTCGGCGGCTCTTCGGATGCCGCGCAAGACCTGGCCGCCGAACAGGTGGAAATGGTCCTGACCTGGGGTGAGCCACCGGCCGCTGTGGCGGAAAAAATCCAACAGGTCCGCGCCAAAGCCGCCAAGCTTGGCCGCACCGTGCGCTTCGGCATTCGTTTACATGTCATCGTTCGCGAAACCAATGAAGATGCATGGAACGCCGCGGATCGGCTGATCTCCCATCTCGACGACGAGACCATCGCTCGTGCCCAGGCCTCGCTGGCGCGTTTCGATTCGGTCGGTCAGCAACGCATGGCCGCGTTGCATGGCGGCAGCCGCGACAACCTGGAAGTCAGCCCGAACCTGTGGGCCGGCGTCGGCCTGGTGCGCGGCGGTGCCGGTACGGCGCTGGTGGGCGATGGTCCAACCGTGGCCGCCCGCGTGAAGGAGTACGCGGACCTCGGCATCGATACCTTCATCTTCTCCGGTTATCCACACCTGGAAGAGTCGTACCGGGTGGCCGAACTGCTGTTCCCACACCTCGATATCGAACGTCCCGAGCTGCCGAAAAGTGCCGGCTACGTCAGCCCGTTCGGCGAGATGGTCGCCAACGACATTCTGCCCAAAGCCGCGTCCCAGAGCTGAGGCGCGGTCATGAAGAAAATCATCCACAGCCTGGCGCCCTGGGCATTGCCGGTGTTGCTGCTGGCGGTGTGGCAGTTGAGTGTGTCGGCGGGCTGGTTGTCGACACGGATCCTGCCGGCACCGATCGCCGTGATCGAAGCCGGCGTGAACCTGGTGCGCAGCGGCGAAATCTGGACACACTTGGCCATCAGCGGCTGGCGTGCCGCGCTGGGTTTCACCATTGGCGGCGGCATCGGTTTGACCCTGGGCTTTATCACCGGCCTGTCGAAGTGGGGCGAGCGTCTGCTCGACAGTTCGGTGCAGATGATCCGCAATGTGCCGCACCTGGCGCTGATTCCGCTGGTGATTCTTTGGTTCGGTATCGACGAGTCGGCGAAGATTTTCCTGGTGGCGCTGGGCACGTTGTTCCCGATTTACCTCAATACCTATCACGGCATCCGCAACGTCGACCCGGCGCTGGTGGAGATGTCGCGCAGTTATGGCTTGTCCGGTTTCGGTCTGTTCTGGCAGGTGATTCTGCCGGGGGCGCTGCCTTCGATTCTGGTCGGCGTGCGCTTTGCCCTGGGTTTTATGTGGCTGACGTTGATCGTGGCGGAAACCATTTCCGCGAGTTCCGGCATCGGCTATCTGGCCATGAATGCCCGGGAGTTTTTGCAGACTGACGTGGTGGTGCTGGCGATTCTGTTGTACGCGGTGCTCGGCAAACTGGCCGACCTCGCGGCCCGTGGACTTGAGCGTGTGTGGCTGCGCTGGCACCCGGCGTATCAGGCTGCCAAGGGAGGTGCAGCATGATCGCGGAACAACCTCCACGCCTGCTGCGCGGGATTCCGCTGGCGGTGCGCAAGCTGCAAAAAACCTTTGGCTCGCGACAGGTGCTGCGCGAGATCGACCTGCACATTCCGGCGGGCCAGTTTGTCGCTGTAGTGGGCCGCAGTGGTTGCGGTAAAAGTACCTTGCTGCGCTTGCTCGCTGGCCTCGATCAACCCACGGGCGGTGAGTTGCTCGCCGGTGCTGCGCCCTTGAGTGAGGCACGGGAAGACACGCGGTTGATGTTCCAGGAGGCGCGTTTGCTGCCTTGGAAAAAGATCATCGACAACGTCGGTCTGGGCCTCAAGGGCAACTGGCGGCCGCAGGCGCTTGAAGCTTTGGAAGCGGTGGGCCTGGCCGATCGCGCCCACGAGTGGCCTGCAGCGCTGTCCGGTGGACAGAAGCAACGCGTGGCTTTGGCCCGTGCGTTGATTCATCAGCCGCGCCTGCTGTTGCTCGACGAACCCTTGGGTGCRCTGGATGCCCTGACCCGAATTGAAATGCAGCAACTGATCGAACGGCTCTGGCAACAGCATGGCTTCACGGTGTTGCTGGTGACCCATGACGTCAGTGAAGCCGTGGCGATTGCCGATCGGGTGATCCTGATCGAAGACGGCGAAGTCGGCCTCGACTTGCACGTGGAACTGCCGCGCCCCCGGGTCCGTGGATCCCATCGGCTGGCGGTGCTGGAAACCGAAGTCCTCAATCGCGTGCTGGCGCTGCCCGGCCAGCCGCCGGAACCGGAACCTGTTTCACCCTTGCCCACGCAATTGCGCTGGGCTCAATAACTCAAGTCTTACCCAACGACAGGAATCAACATCATGACGATCAAGGCCATCAACGTTCGCAACCAGTTCAAAGGCTCCATCAAGGAAATCGTCCTCGGCGACGTGCTCTCGGAAATCGACGTGCAAACCGCGTCCGGCATCGTCACTTCGGTGATCACCACACGCTCGGTGAAAGAGCTGGAACTGGCGGTCGGCAGTGAAGTGATTGCGTTTGTGAAATCCACCGAGGTGTCGATCGCCAAGTTGTAAGCCGTATGCGTAAACAACAACCCCGGACGGTTTTAGCCCTTCGGGGTTTTTGTTGGCCTTGCTGGCGGTGGTAGAGTCCGGTGTGGATTTTTTTCGCAGCAAGGATTGGCGACAAGGAGATCAAAGATGACAGTCAGGATTTCGGATTACATTCATGGTGTGGCCCTCTCGAAGCTTGCCCGATGGGCCGACCTGACGCCCTGGGAGCTGGTGAGCAATGCCCCCGAGCGTGTGCGCGAGCTACTCAAGCAGTTGCCGGATGATGATTACCAGGTATTGGATGATATTGCCGTCCACCGCACGGCGCAGGTCGAAGAGGGCGCCATTCTCAAGGCGCCGCTGATCATTGGCGCTGGCTGTTTTATCGCCGCCGGTGCTTATCTGCGTGGTGGTTGTTGGCTGGATGAGCATTGCATCATCGGCCCCGGCGCCGAGCTCAAGTCTTCCTTCGTGTTCGGCGGCAGCAAACTGGCGCACTTCAATTTTGTCGGTGATTCGGTATTGGGTGCCGGAGTCAATCTGGAAGCGGGCAGCATCGTTGCCAACTATCGCAACGAGCGTGCTGACAAAGCTGTGAACGTGCGGGTCGATGATGTGCTGGTGCCGACCGGTTGCGACAAGTTTGGCGCGCTGCTGGGCGACGGATCGCGGCTCGGTGCCAACGCGGTCGTCGCACCAGGCGGGTTGTTGCGACCAGGAACAGTGATTCGACGCCTGGCACTTTACGATTGCGAAGTGATTTAGTGCATCAGTCGCCGAGGGTGCGCTTGGGCAGGTAAGGCGGCAGGTACAACCCCAGGTAAGCATCAAACACCCGCATTCCTTCCTCGGCCATGCGCGGCGTGATCTGTCCGTGCTGTTGCACTGAGCGCGCATACACCCGGTCACCCAGCTCCATGGCCAGGGCAAACACATCGACATCGTCGGGAAGCTTCGGCAGCTCGAAGTGATGATCGAAGAGTTTGTGCATCAGGTCGCCCAGTTCGATGTCGTGCTGGCGGTCGGCCTGGGTGACTTCGGTCAGGCCATGCTGGGCCAGAATGAGTTGGCGGGCGGCAGCGTCCTCTGCGTAGATGTCGAGCATGCGTTGTTCCACCAGTCGCGACAGATCGCGCCAGCCGTTCAAGGCAGGATGATCGATAGGGGCTTGCAGGCAGGCGCGGAAGGCGGCGTGGACATCGGCGGTCAGGGCTTCGAGCAGGGCAGGCACGCTGGCGAAGAAGTGGTAGACCGAGGAGGGCGGAATCTCCGCGCGCTCGGCGACACTATAGATCGACAGGCTGGCCACGCCCTCGGCAGCCAGCAGCGTACGGGCCGCATCGAGTATCGAATCGATCCGGGTCTGGCTGCGTGCGCGGGGTTTGCGGGGGGTGGCTACGCGTGTCATTGGAGTCTCCTGCGGGGCAGCGGGYATTGTACGAGTCGGGTTGTGTGTTGTCTTCTCGGCCGCCTTCGCGATCCGCCGAAGGCGGCCATAAAAAAACGCCGCAGGCTATGAGGCCGGCGGCGTTTCTTCGCTACTGCAACCGATTAAACGGTATGCAGGTACCAGTTGTACTCGAGGTCGGAGATGGAGTGTTCGAACTCCTCCAGCTCGCTCTCTTTACAGGCCACGAAGATATCGATGTATTTCGGATCGATGTACTTGGCCATGACTTCGCTATCGTCCAGCTCGCGCAGTGCATCACGCAGGTTGTTCGGCAGGCTCTGCTCGTTCTGCTCGTAGCTGTTGCCTTCGACCGGAGCGCCAGGCTCGATCTTGTTGACCAGGCCGTGGTGCACGCCCGCCAGGACCGAAGCCATCAGCAGGTAAGGGTTGGCATCGGCGCCGGCCACGCGGTGTTCGATGCGCACGGCATCGGCGGAACCGGTCGGTACTCGAATCGCCACAGTGCGGTTATCCAGGCCCCAGCACGGCGAGTTCGGCACGTAGAACTGTGCGCCGAAACGACGGTACGAGTTGACGTTCGGGCAGAGGAACGCCATCTGCGCCGGTAGGGTCTCGAGCACACCGCCGATCGCGTGACGCAGTGCGGCGTTCTGCTCGGGATCCTCACTGGCAAAAATATTCTTGCCGTCTTTGTCGAGAATCGAGATGTGGACGTGCAGACCATTACCCGCCTGGCCCGGGTAAGGCTTGGCCATGAAGGTGGTGTCCATTTCATGGTCGTAGGCGATGTTCTTGATCAGTCGCTTGAGCAGGACCGCGTAGTCGCAGGCCTTGATCGGGTCAGCCACGTGGTGCAGGTTCACTTCGAACTGCGCCGGGGCACTTTCCTTGACGATGGCGTCGGCCGGAATCCCTTGCTCTTTTGCACCTTCCAGAATGTCCTGGAGGCAGTCGACGTATTCGTCGAGGTCGTCGATCAGGTAGACCTGAGTCGAGTGCGGACGTTTGCCGGAAACCGGCGAGCGAGGTGGTTGCGGACGACCGTTCACGTTCTCCTGGTCGATCAGGTAGAACTCCAGTTCGAACGCGGCGCAGATGGTCAGGCCCATTTCGTCGAACTTGCGTACCACATTGGCCAGCACTTCACGCGGGTCGGCGAAAAATGGCTCGCCTTCGAGTTCGTGCATGGTCATTAACAGTTGCGCGGTCGGGCGCTTCTGCCATGGCTCGTTGCATAGGGTATCGGGGATTGGATAGCAGATTCGGTCAGCATCACCGATGTCCAGGCCCAGGCCGGTGCTTTCCACCGTCGAGCCATTGATATCCAGAGCAAATAGAGAGGCCGGCAGGTTGATGCCTTTCTCGTAAACCTTGTGGAGGCTGGTGCGTTCGATGCGCTTGCCGCGCACCACACCATTCATATCCGCAATCAGAAGGTCAACGTACAGAACCTCAGGATGTTCCTTAAGGAACGCGTTCGCTTCGTTAAGCTGAACGGCACGCGGGGGTACCGACATGATGCAACACCTTTGTTGTTAAAAATATCAATCATTGATCTTTTCGGATTCCAGTCAACCCGAATGGCATGCCGAAGTCAAGCGAGGCCTTTTTTGCCCTAAAAAAGCGCTCGTGGGGCTTTTTTGAGGCGCTTTTTGGCGTTTTTATGCCCTTGGCCCCTGTGGCGCCCGCAGGCTTGAGCGGGCCGTGTTGTATTTTTTACGGGGGTGTTGTGTAAAAAAATGAACAAGGCTAAGCTCGAATCAAACCCATAACAGCAATAATACCGGGGTGCTTCATGTCTCGCCTGCCGATAATCGGCGTCACCGACTGCTCAAGACAGGTCGGTCGGCATGTTTGTCACATCAGTGATGACACGCCCGTCCGTTCCGTGGCCTCAGCGGTACCGGTGATCCTCCCATCCGTGACGGTTCAACCGTCCCCGTCCGTTATTCTGGACGGTCGCGATGGCACCCCCATTACGGTTACTCCATTCAATATAGAACCGATTCACAATAGCGGCCTGACCATCGTTCAGGGCTCCGCTCGCGATTCAGCACGCCCGGCCTCTGCAGCCGTGTTGGCAAGCACGATAATCTGCCGCGCAAACGCTCTACAACGCGACGCCGATGCGTCAAACAACGCCTGACCTTAAAAGGGTCAGACAACTCAAGCCTAGAGGCATTTATGAGTAACAACCTCGACCAGCTCACCGATTGGTTGAAAAACCACAAGATCACAGAAGTCGAATGCATGATCGCCGACTTGACCGGGATTACCCGGGGCAAGATTTCGCCGACCAACAAATTCATCGCCGAAAAGGGCATGCGCCTGCCAGAGAGCGTGCTGTTGCAGACCGTGACCGGCGATTACGTCGAAGACGACATCTATTACGAACTGCTCGACCCGGCCGACATCGACATGATCTGCCGTCCCGACCAGAGTGCGGTGTACCTGGTGCCATGGGCCATCGAGCCGACCGCCATCGTCATCCACGATACCTACGACAAGCAAGGCAACCCGATCGAGCTGTCGCCGCGCAACGTGCTCAAGAAAGTCCTGAAACTCTATACCGACAAAGGCTGGCAGCCGATTGTGGCGCCGGAAATGGAGTTCTACCTGACCAAGCGCAGTGACGACCCGGACTACCCGTTGCAGCCGCCGGTCGGTCGCTCCGGTCGCCCGGAAACCGGTCGTCAGTCGTTCTCCATTGAAGCGGCGAACGAGTTCGATCCGCTGTTCGAAGACGTCTACGACTGGTGTGAACTGCAGGACCTTGACCTCGATACGCTGATCCACGAGGACGGCACGGCGCAGATGGAAATCAACTTCCGTCACGGCGATGCCCTGTCCCTGGCCGACCAGATCCTGGTGTTCAAGCGCACCATGCGCGAGGCCGCGCTCAAGCACAACGTCGCCGCGACCTTCATGGCCAAGCCGATGACCGGCGAGCCGGGCAGTGCCATGCACTTGCACCAGAGCATCATCGACATCGAGACCGGCAAGAACATCTTCTCCAATGAAGACGGGACCATGAGCCAGCTGTTCCTGCACCACATCGGTGGCTTGCAGAAGCTCATTCCCGAGCTGTTGCCGCTGTTCGCTCCCAACGTCAACTCGTTCCGCCGCTTCCTGCCGGACACCTCGGCGCCGGTGAACGTGGAGTGGGGCGAAGAAAACCGCACGGTGGGCCTGCGGGTGCCGGATGCGGGGCCACAAAATCGTCGGGTGGAAAACCGCCTGCCAGGCGCCGATGCCAACCCGTACCTGGCGATTGCCGCGAGCCTGCTCTGCGGTTACATCGGCATGGTCGAAGGCCTGAACCCGAGTGCGCCGGTGGTGGGACGTGGCTATGAACGCCGCAACCTGCGCCTGCCGCTGACCATCGAAGACGCGCTGGAACGCATGGAAAACAGCGCGATCGTCGAGCGTTACCTGGGCAAAAATTTCATCACTGGCTACGTCGCGGTCAAGCGGGCCGAGCATGAAAACTTCAAGCGCGTGATCAGTTCGTGGGAAAGGGAATTCCTGCTCTTTGCCGTCTGATACGTCGGGCGCCGCCGCTACCTGGCGGCGCTTTCACCTGATTTTTTTAGGAGATTCGTATGACCAGCAACAATCCRCAAACCCGTGAATGGCAAACCTTGAGCAATGATCACCACCTGGCTCCGTTCAGCGACTTCAAGCAGCTGAAAGAGAAAGGCCCGCGGATCATTACCAACGCCAAGGGCGTTTACCTCTGGGACAGCGAAGGCAACAAGATTCTCGACGGTATGGCCGGCCTGTGGTGTGTCGCGATTGGTTATGGTCGCGATGAACTGGCCGATGCTGCCAGCAAACAGATGCGCGAGCTGCCTTACTACAACCTGTTCTTCCAGACCGCGCATCCACCGGTACTGGAGCTGGCCAAGGCTATCGCCGACATCGCGCCGCAAGGCATGAACCACGTGTTCTTCACTGGTTCCGGTTCCGAAGGCAACGACACCATGCTGCGTATGGTTCGTCACTACTGGGCGATCAAGGGCCAGCCGAAAAAGAAAGTCATCATCAGCCGCAAGAACGGTTACCACGGTTCTACTGTGGCCGGCGCAAGCCTGGGCGGCATGACGTACATGCACGAGCAGGGCGACTTGCCGATCCCGGGCATCGTTCACATTGCCCAGCCGTACTGGTTCGCCGAAGGCGGCGACATGACTCCGGAAGAGTTCGGTGTATGGGCGGCCAACCAGCTGGAAGAAAAGATTCTGGAAGTCGGCGTCGACAACGTCGGTGCCTTTATTGCCGAGCCGATCCAGGGCGCCGGCGGCGTGATCATTCCGCCAGACACCTACTGGCCGCGCATCAAGGAAATCCTCGCCAAGTACGACATCCTGTTCGTGGCTGACGAAGTGATTTGCGGTTTCGGCCGTACCGGCGAGTGGTTCGGTTCCGATTTCTACGGCCTCAAGCCAGACATGATGACCATCGCCAAAGGCCTGACCTCGGGCTACATCCCGATGGGTGGCCTGATCGTGCGCGATGAAGTGGTGGACGTGCTCAACGAGGGCGGCGACTTCAACCACGGTTTCACCTACTCCGGGCACCCGGTGGCGGCGGCTGTGGGGCTGGAAAACATCCGTATCCTGCGCGACGAAAAAATTGTCGAGCGTGTGAAGGCAGAAACGGCACCGTATTTGCAAAAGCGTCTGCGGGAACTGAACGATCACCCGCTGGTGGGTGAAGTTCGTGGGGTCGGGCTGTTGGGGGCCATCGAACTGGTCCAGGACAAGGCCACTCGCAAGCGTTACGAGGGCAAGGGCGTCGGCATGATCTGCCGTCAGTTCTGCTTCGACAATGGCCTGATCATGCGCGCAGTCGGCGACACCATGATCATCGCTCCGCCACTGGTGATCACGCCGGCGGAAATCGATGAGCTGGTGACCAAGGCTCGCAAGTGCCTTGACCTGACCCTGAGTGCATTGCAGGGCTAGGTGCTAGGCTCAGAGCGAGGGAGCTGCGGCGCTCTCGCTCAAAGCTGTCACAAAGGCCGGTCTTTTCTTGAAAGACCGCCTCGGATCTTGCCAGACTAGCCGCAGTTCCAGTTGTCAGGGTTCGGTCGCTGAACAAAGTGGTTCAAAAAAGAAAAATTTGGAGCATGACGCATGAAGGCATTAGGTAAAAAGCTTGCTGGCAAGACACTTCTCGCCCTGTCCGTCGCGGGCATGATGGCGGGTGCGGTTCAGGCGGACGACAAGGTGTTGCACGTCTACAACTGGTCTGACTACATCGCTCCGGACACCATCGCGAACTTCGAGAAAGAGTCGGGGATCAAGGTCGTTTACGACGTATTCGACAGCAACGAGACCCTGGAAGCCAAACTGCTGGCGGGCAAGTCCGGCTACGACGTGGTCGTGCCATCGAACAACTTCCTGGCCAAGCAGATCAAGGCCGGCGTATATCAGGAGCTGGACCAGTCCAAGCTGCCTAACTGGAAAAACCTGAACCAGGATCTGCTCAAGGCCGTTTCGGTCAGTGACCCTGGCAACAAGCACGCCTTCCCGTACATGTGGGGCTCGATCGGCATCGGTTACAACCCGGAGAAGGTCAAGGCTGCGTTGGGCGTCGATACCATCGACTCCTGGGACGTGCTGCTCAAACCGGAAAACATTGCCAAGCTCAAGGGGTGCGGTGTGAGTTTCCTCGATTCGCCGACCGAAATGCTCCCGGTCGCGCTGCACTACCTGGGCCTGCCAACCGACAGCCAGAAGAAAGAAGACATCAAGAAAGCCGAGGAACTATTCCTCAAGATTCGTCCTTCGATCACCTACTTCCACTCGTCCAAGTACATCTCGGACCTGGCCAATGGCAACATCTGCGTAGCGGTTGGCTACTCGGGTGACGTTCAGCAGGCCAAGTCCCGTGCCGCAGAGGCGGGTGACAAGGTCAAAGTAAGCTACGCCATTCCGAAAGAAGGCGCTGGCAGCTTCTTCGACATGGTCGCGATTCCCAAGGATGCCGAGAACGTTCAGGGCGCCTACAAGTTCATGACCTTCCTGCAGAAGCCTGAAGTCATGGCCGCTATCACCAACGCCGTACGCTTCCCGAACGGTAACGCCGCTGCAACCGCTCTGGTAGAAAAAGACATCACCAGCGATCCAGGCATCTACCCGCCAGCCGATGTGCAGGCCAAGTTGTATGCCATCGCCGACCTGCCAGCGGCGACCCAGCGTGAAATGACCCGCAGCTGGACCAAGATCAAATCCGGTAAATAAGCCGGTTTGATGCAACGGCCTGTTGTCGCCACCTGCTCGGTGGCGGCAACAGGTTGAATTAAATGACAAAAGTTTTGCTGGGACGGTTTTTCGAGGGTAAGTTGCGCGCCGGTTTTGTTGCCGGGCAACCACGGTTGTCATGTAACGCGGGGCAACTTGGGCCCAACTAATTTCAGAGGACCTCCACTTGCCTGTTTTTTCTTTCTTGCGCAAAGCCATGCTGGTCGGCGCCGGGCTGACGATTGCTGTCAGTGTCCAGGCCGCCGGCACCGTGCATATTTATAACTGGTCGGACTACATCGGTGAGACCACCCTGGCCGACTTCCAGAAAGAGACCGGTATCAAGCCGGTTTATGACGTCTTCGATTCCAACGAAACCCTGGAAGGCAAGTTGCTGGCCGGGCGTACCGGTTATGACGTGGTCGTGCCGTCGAACCACTTCCTCGGCAAACAGATCAAGGCCGGGGCATTCCAGAAGCTCGACAAGTCGCAGTTGCCGAACTACTCGAACCTCGATCCGGTGCTGCTCAAGCGTCTGGAACAGAACGATCCGGGCAATCTGTACGCCGTGCCGTACCTGTGGGGCACCAACGGCATCGGTTACAACGTCGACAAGGTCAAGGCTGTGCTGGGCGTCGACAAGATCGACTCCTGGGGGGTGTTGTTCGAGCCGGAAAACATCAAGAAACTGCACAGCTGTGGCGTCGCGTTCCTCGATTCCGCCGATGAAATGATGCCGACAGTGCTCAACTACATGGGCCTGAATGCCAACAGCACCAACCCTGAGGACTACAAAAAGGCCGAAGCCAAGTTGCTCGCGGTGCGGCCTTACGTGACCTACTTCCACTCTTCGAAATACATCGCGGATCTGGCCAACGGCGACATCTGCGTGGCGATCGGTTTCTCCGGCGACATCTTCCAGGCTAAGCACCGGGCCGAAGAAGCCAAGAAAGGCGTGAACATCGCCTACTCGATTCCGAAAGAGGGCGGCGCGCTCTGGTTCGACATGCTGGCGATTCCGAAGGACTCGGCCAACGTCAAGCAGGCCCACGCCTTCATCAACTATTTGCTCAAGCCTGAGGTGATTGCCCAGGTCAGTGATTACGTCGGCTATGCCAACCCAAACCCTAAGTCGGACAAACTGATGGAACAGTCCATTCGCACCGACGAAGCGGTTTATCCACCGCAAGAGGTGCTCGACAAGACCTACGTGTCCATCGAGCTACCGCCGAATATTCAACGTTTGATGACCCGCAGCTGGACCAAGGTCAAGTCGGGTAAATAGTTTCAAGGCTCAAACTATCCAGGTTGGCTCACCTTGAGCGAACTGCACTCTTTTTTTCTGGGAGTTTCGTAAATGGCAGTTGCCTCCGGCGCCTATAAGAAAGCCCTCGAGGGCGACCAGTTACCTAAACAGGTGCTGGTCAAAATCGACCGGGTCACGAAGAAGTTCGACGAGACGATTGCCGTGGACGATGTGTCCCTGGAAATCAAGAAAGGCGAAATTTTCGCCCTGCTCGGCGGTTCGGGATCGGGCAAGTCCACGTTGCTGCGCATGCTCGCAGGTTTCGAACGGCCCACGGAGGGGCGCATTTTCCTCGATGGCGAAGACATCACTGACATGCCGCCCTACGAGCGGCCGATCAACATGATGTTCCAGTCCTACGCCTTGTTCCCGCACATGACCGTGGCGCAGAACATCGCCTTCGGCCTCAAGCAGGACAAGCTGCCGAACGCTGAAGTCGATGCCCGCGTGGCCGACATGCTCAAGCTGGTACAGATGAGTCAGTACGCCAAGCGCAAGCCGCATCAGTTGTCCGGCGGCCAGCGTCAGCGTGTGGCCCTGGCCCGCTCCCTGGCCAAGCGTCCGAAGCTTTTGCTGCTCGACGAACCGATGGGCGCACTGGACAAGAAGCTGCGTTCGCAAATGCAGCTGGAGCTGGTGGAGATCATCGAGCGCGTCGGCGTAACCTGCGTCATGGTGACCCACGACCAGGAAGAGGCCATGACCATGGCCGAGCGCATCGCGATCATGCACCTGGGCTGGATCGCCCAGATCGGCAGCCCGATCGACATCTACGAAACCCCGACCAGTCGCCTGGTCTGCGAATTCATCGGTAACGTGAACATCTTCGAAGGCGAAGTGATCGACGACGCCGAAGGCCACGCGATCATTACCTGCCAAGACCTGGATCGTCAGATCTACGTCGGCCACGGAATCAGCACTTCGGTGCAGGACAAGTCGGTTACCTACGCGATACGTCCGGAAAAACTGCTGGTCACCGCCGACATGCCGACCTGCCAGTACAACTGGTCCAGCGGCAAGGTGCACGACATCGCCTACCTCGGCGGCCATTCGGTGTTCTACGTCGAACTGCCAAGTGGCAAGCTGGTGCAGTCGTTCGTGGCCAACGCCGAACGTCGCGGGCAGCGTCCGACCTGGGGTGATCAGGTCTACGTGTACTGGGAAGACGACAGCGGCGTGGTACTTCGCTCATGAACATGCGCAAATTCAAACGTCGTCTCGATCGAATAATTCCCGGTGGCCGTCAGATGGTCATCGGCATTCCATTCATCTGGCTGTTCCTGTTCTTCATGCTGCCGTTTTTCATCGTCCTGAAGATCAGCTTCGCCGAAGCGGACGTGGCCATTCCGCCGTACACCGAAATCTACAGCTACGCCGAGCAGAAGCTGCAGTTGCTGCTTAACCTGGGCAACTACGCGATGCTGGCCGGTGACGAGCTGTACATCGCCGCTTACCTCGGCTCGTTGAAGATGGCGCTTTTCAGCACCATCCTCTGCCTGCTGATCGGCTACCCGATGGCCTACGGCATCTCCGTTGCCCGCAAGGAAATGCAGACGGTGCTGGTGCTGCTGATCATGATGCCGACCTGGACCGCGATCCTGATCCGCGTTTATGCGTGGATGGGCATCCTCAGCAACAACGGCCTGCTCAACGGTTTCCTGATGAGCATGGGCTGGATCGACGAACCGCTGCAGATCCTCAACACCAACCTGGCGGTCTACATCGGCGTGGTCTATTCCTACCTGCCGTTCATGATCCTGCCGCTGTACGCCAACCTGGTGAAGCACGACCAGAGCCTGCTGGAAGCCGCGTCGGACCTGGGGTCGAGCACCTTCAACAGCTTCTGGAAAATCACCGTGCCGCTGTCGAAAAACGGCATCATCGCAGGCTGCATGCTGGTGTTCATCCCGGTGGTGGGCGAGTTCGTGATCCCGGAACTGCTGGGCGGTCCGGAAACCCTGATGATCGGTAAAGTACTCTGGCAGGAGTTCTTCAACAACCGTGACTGGCCGGTGGCGTCTGCCCTGGCGGTGGTGATGTTGGCGATCCTGATTGTGCCGATCATTCTGTTCAACCGCAGTCAGGCCAAGGAAATGGAGGGTAAAGAATGAAGCGCTTCCGTTTCTCCAGCCTGATGCTGGTACTGGGTCTGTTGTTTATCTACCTGCCGATGCTGATCCTGGTGATCTACTCGTTCAACGCCTCCAAACTGGTAACGGTGTGGGGCGGCTGGTCGATCAAGTGGTACGTCGGCCTGCTCGACAACACCCAGCTGATGGGCTCGGTGGTGCGTTCGCTGGAAATCGCCTGCTACACGGCGGTGGCGGCGGTGGCACTGGGTACATTGGCAGCGTTTGTCCTGACGCGCATCACCCGTTTCAAGGGCCGTACCCTGTTCGGTGGCCTGGTGACTGCGCCACTGGTGATGCCTGAGGTGATCACCGGTCTGTCGCTGTTGCTGCTGTTCGTGGCCATGGCGCAGATGATCGGTTGGCCGCAGGAACGCGGCATCGTCACCATCTGGATCGCCCACACCACGTTCTGTGCGGCCTATGTGGCGGTGGTGGTCTCGGCGCGTTTGCGCGAGCTGGACCTGTCCATCGAAGAGGCGGCCATGGACCTGGGCGCGAAACCGTGGAAGGTGTTCTTCCTGATCACCATCCCGATGATCGCCCCATCGCTGGCAGCGGGCGGCATGATGTCCTTCGCGCTGTCCCTCGATGACCTGGTGCTGGCGAGCTTCGTGTCGGGTCCGGGTTCCACGACCCTGCCGATGGAAGTGTTCTCGGCGGTGCGTCTGGGCGTGAAGCCCGAGATCAACGCCGTGGCCAGCCTGATCCTGCTGGCGGTGTCGATCGTGACCTTCATGGTCTGGTTCTTCAGCCGCCGTGCCGAAGAAAGCCGCAAGCGTGCGATCCAGCAAGCGATCGAAGAAGCGGCAGCCGATTCGTGGAAGCAACCGGACGTGCGTCGCGCACAGGCACCGGAAGCGGCTTAACAGCAAAAGATCGCAGCCTGCGGCAGCTCCTACAGAGGAATACGGTTCCCTGTAGGAGCTGCCGCAGGCTGCGATCTTTTGATTTTTGGTTAGGTCACCCAAGGGGATTTGCGAATGACCTCGACGAAATTCATCGGCTTGAACCCCGGCTCCTGATCTACCAATACGTCAGTCTTCACATTACCGAACGTGGTCTGCGGACGATGGCGCAAACCGTCGGCAAATGCGCAGATGATGCACTCCTTGAATCCCTCGCCCCGTGGATGCGCATGCACCACTGCTTCGCGCTGCACGCTGGAAAACGCCGCGTAGTCCATGCCCAGCACGTCCATCTCGACGCCAGCCGTGACCAGCGCCACGGTGGGCCGCAAGTGCTGAGGCACGCCCGGTGTGG
>NZ_JBFUIC010000019.1:0-43936 GCF_056402075.1 Pseudomonas sp. P4_C3 | reverse complement strand
GTTTTGCCCGATGGACGAGCTGAGAAGCGTTACTGGTGGCATTAAAAGCGGGCTGGAGCTACGAAGAGCGCTTTAGGTGTAGTTAGCCAGCCAAACATCGTCGGCGCTAGTGTCGACGATGTTTGAACCAGTTTTTACACACTCTGGGCCATGGATGGCCGATGGCGGCGGGCCCACGGAGCAAGACCGGAGCGAGGGCATGCCGAGCCTAGGCGAGGCACCGAACGTCAGGGGCAAGAGCCCTTGGTTACTTGGGGCTTTTCCAAGTGACCCGCCGTAAGGGCGGAACCGATAGCCGCCATTACCGAAGAAACGGATATGTACACGGTCACCCACAACATGGTCGGCCCAGAGGCCGCCAAGACCAGGCCAAACCCCAAACTGACAGCGCCGTCAGTTAGCCGTCACCCTCCTGACCGGCAAACAGGTTTATAAAGGAAAATACCAACCGTCTACCCAGCCCCGGCGCCCCACTCGCATGCGAATCCAGAAAAAATCCGCCCTGCTCGTCGCCCTTCTGATCGTCCTGGCAGCGCTGGGCCTGTGGTACGCCAACAAACCGGCCAAGGCCAAACTCGCCACCCCCACCGCCATCCCCGTGCGCGTGGTCGCCGTAGCCGAAAAAGACGTGCCGCGCTACGTCAGCGGCATCGGCTCTGTGCTGTCCCTGCACAGCGTCGTAGTCCGCCCGCAAATCGACGGCATTCTCACCAAAATCATGGTCAAGGAAGGCCAACTGGTGAAAAAAAACGACCTGCTGGCCACCATCGACGACCGGTCGATCCGCGCCAGTCTCGACCAGGCCCGGGCACAACTGGGCGAAAGCCAGGCGCAACTGCAAGTGGCGCAAGTCAACCTCAAGCGCTACAAGCTGCTGAGTGTCGACGACGGCGTGTCCAAGCAGACCTACGACCAGCAACAAGCCCTGGTCAACCAACTCAAGGCCACCGCCCAAGGCAACCAGGCCTCGATTGATTCCGCCGAGGTACAGCTTTCCTACACACAAATTCGCTCACCGGTCAGCGGCCGTGTCGGTATTCGCACGGTGGACGAAGGCAACTTCCTGCGCATGACCGACACCAAGGGCCTGTTCACTGTGACCCAGATCGACCCGATCGCCGTGGAGTTCTCCCTGCCGCAGCAAATGCTGCCGACCCTGCAAGGCCTGATCAACGACCCGCAACACACTCAGGTAAAGGCCTACATCGGTGCCGACACCGACGGCGAAACCGGCAACCTGCTCGGCGAAGGTCACCTGACCCTGATCGACAACCAGATCAACGCCAACACCGGCACCATCCGCGCCAAGGCCGAATTCGACAACGACGCACAGAAGCTCTGGCCGGGCCTGCTGGTGACGATAAAGATTCAGACAGCCCTGGATAAAGATGCGCTGGTGGTGCCGCCGACAGTCGTACAACGCGGCCTCGACCAGCACTTCGTGTACCGGGTCAATGGCGACAAGGTCGAAGCCGTGCAGGTGCAGATGGTCTATCAAGGCAGCGGCCAGGACATCATCAAGGGTGTGAAACCGGGTGATGTACTGGTCAGCGATGGTCAGTCGCGGCTCAAGCCCGGCGCTACCGTGCAAGTGCTGACCGAGCCGCCGCAAGTGGTGCGATCGGAGGCGGCGCAATGAAGGGCCATGGTTCGGTTTCAGCCTGGTGCATCGACCACCCGGTGGCCACGGTCCTGCTGACGTTCGCCCTGGTGCTGCTGGGTGTCATAGCGTTTCCGCGCCTGCCGGTAGCGCCGTTGCCGGAGGCAGAATTCCCGACCATCCAGGTGGCCGCGCAACTTCCCGGCGCCAGCCCGGAAACCATGGCTTCYTCSGTGGCCACGCCYCTKGARGTGCAATTCAGTGCCATTCCCGGCGTAACCCAGATGACCTCSAGCAGYGCMCTGGGCTCGWCCAWSCTGACCCTGCAATTCACCYTSRACAAAAGCATCGACACCGCCGCCCAGGAAGTGCAGGCGGCGATCAATACTGCCGCGGGCAAGCTGCCCAAGGACATGCCGAACCTGCCGACCTGGYGCAAGGTCAACCCCGCGGACAGCCCGGTGCTGATACTCAGCGTCAACTCCTCGCTGATGCCCGGCCCGGAGCTCAGTGACCTGACGGAAACCCTGTTGTCCCGTCAGCTCAGTCAGGTCGACGGTGTAGGCCAGGTCGTCATCACCGGTCAGCAGCGTCCGGCGATCCGCGTCCAGGTTTCGGCGGACAAGCTCGCGGCCATCGGCCTGACCCTCGCCGACATCCGCCTGGCGATCCAGCAGACCAGCCTCAATCTGGCCAAGGGTGCGCTGTACGGGGAGTCGAGCATCTCGACCCTGTCCACCAACGACCAGTTGTTTCACCCGGAGGACTACAGCCAGCTGATTGTTTCCTACAAGGACGGTGCACCGGTTCATCTGCGCGATGTCGCCAAAGTCGTCAACGGTTCGGAAGATGCCTACATCCAGGCTTGGGCGGGCTCGCAACCGGGGGTCAACCTGGTGATCTTCCGCCAGCCTGGCGCCAACATCGTCGAGACCGTGGACCGCATCCAGGCCGCCTTGCCGGCACTGGAAGCGATGCTCCCCGCCTCGGTGCAGGTCAAGACGCTGATCGACCGCACCCAGACCATCCGTGCCTCGCTGCATGAAGTGGAAATCACCCTGCTGATTGCAATCATGTTGGTGGTGGCGGTAATGGCACTGTTCCTGCGCCAACTGTCGGCCACACTGATCGTGTCGGCAGTGCTCGGCGTGTCACTGATCGCCAGTTTTGCGCTGATGTATGTGATGGGCTTCAGCCTGAACAACCTCACGCTGGTAGCGATTGTGGTCGCCGTGGGGTTCGTGGTCGATGATGCGATCGTGGTGGTGGAGAACATTCACCGCCATCTCGAGGCCGGCGAAGGCATGCGCGAGGCCGCGATCAAAGGCGCTGGCGAGATCGGATTTACCGTGATTTCGATCAGCTTCTCGCTGGTGGCAGCGTTCATTCCGCTGCTGTTCATGGGCGGCGTGGTCGGGCGGTTGTTCAAGGAATTCGCCCTGACCGCCACCTCGACCATCATGATTTCGGTGGTGGTGTCGCTGACCTTGGCGCCGACCCTGGCCGCGCTGTTCATGCGCGCGCCGGTGCATCATGCCCACGACAAACCGGGCTTTGGTGAGCGTCTGTTGGCCTGGTACGAAAAAGGCCTGCGCCACGCCCTCGCCCATCAGAAAACGATGATCGGCGTGTTCGCTTTGTCGCTGGGTCTGGCCGTCGCCGGTTACATCTTCATTCCTAAAGGTTTCTTCCCGATCCAGGACACCGGTTTCGTCCTCGGCACCACCGAAGCCGCTGCTGACATTTCCTACGGCGACATGGTGAAAAAACACCTGGCGATGGCCGAAATCGTCGCTGCCAATCCCGCAGTCGAAACGTTTTCACATTCCGTCGGTGTCTCGGGCAGCAACCAGACCATCGCCAACGGCCGCTTCTGGATCACCCTGAAAAAACGCAGCGACCGCGATGTCTCCGCCAGCCAGTTCATCGACCGGATTCGTCCGCAACTGATGAAAGTGCCGGGTATCGTCCTGTACCTGCGCGCCGGCCAGGACATCAACCTCAGCTCCGGCCCGAGCCGCGCCCAGTATCAATATGTGCTCAAGAGCAACGATGGCCCGACCCTGAGCACCTGGACCCAGCGCCTGACGGAAAAACTGCGCGCCAACCCGGCCTTCCGCGACATTTCCAACGACCTGCAACTGGGCGGCAGCATCACCCACATCAGCATCGACCGCAGCGCCGCCGCACGTTTCGGCCTCACCGCCAGCGACGTCGACGAAGCCCTGTACGATGCCTTCGGCCAGCGCCAGATCAATGAATTCCAGACCCAGGTCAACCAGTACAACGTGATCCTGGAGCTGGACACCAAGCAACGCGGCAAGGCCGAGAGCCTCAATTACTTCTACCTGCGCTCGCCCCTGAGCGGGGAAATGGTGCCGCTGTCGGCCCTGGCCAGGTTCGATGCGCCGACCATCGGCCCGCTGTCCATCGCTCATGACGGGATGTTCCCGGCGGCCAACCTGTCGTTCAACCTGGCCCCCGGCGTGGCGTTGGGCGATGCGGTGATCATGCTCAACCAGGCCAAGGCCGACATCGGCATGCCGACCGCCATCAGCGGCAACTTCCAGGGCGCGGCCCAGGCGTTCCAGAGTTCGCTGGCCAGCCAGCCGTGGCTGATTCTGGCGGCACTGGTGGCGGTGTACATCATTCTCGGCGTGCTCTACGAGAGCTTCGTGCACCCGCTGACGATCATTTCGACTTTGCCTTCGGCGGGCCTCGGCGCGGTGATCATGCTGTGGATTTGCGGCCAGGACTTTTCAATCATGGCCTTGATCGGCCTGGTGCTGCTGATCGGTATCGTCAAGAAAAACGGCATCCTGATGATCGACTTCGCCCTCGAAGCGCAGCGCAATGGCGGACTGTCGCCGGAAGAAGCGATTTTCAAGGCCTGTATCACACGGTTCCGGCCGATCATCATGACCACCCTCGCCGCCCTGCTCGGCGCCCTGCCGCTGATGCTCGGTTACGGCACCGGCGCCGAATTGCGCCAACCCCTGGGGATCGCGGTGGTCGGCGGTTTGCTGGTGAGCCAGGCGCTGACGCTGTTCACCACGCCGGTCATATACTTGTGGCTGGAGCGGCTATTCCATCGGCACACACTCCCACCAGCGTCAGCACCGGATACGGCGCTGGCGACCACAGACTGAGGCGGGGTCATGCGCGTTCTGATTATCGAAGACGAGGAAAAAACCGCGGATTATCTGCACCGCGGTCTGACGGAACAGGGTTACACCGTGGACCTGGCGCGCGATGGTGTGGAAGGCCTGCACCTGGCGCTGGAAAGTGACTATGCGGTGATCGTCCTCGACGTGATGTTGCCGGGCCTGGACGGCTTCGGTGTCCTACGCGCTCTGCGTGCGCGCAAGCAAACACCAGTGATCATGCTCACCGCCCGCGAGCGCGTGGAAGATCGCATCAAAGGCCTGCGTGACGGCGCCGATGATTACCTGGGCAAACCGTTTTCCTTCCTTGAACTGGTGGCACGCCTGCAAGCGCTGACCCGGCGCAGCGGTGGCCATGAACCAGTGCAAGTGAGCATCGCCGACCTGTGGATAGATTTGATCAGCCGCAAGGCGACACGTGGCGGTGCACGGCTGGACCTGACCGCCAAGGAGTTTTCGCTGCTCAGCGTTCTGGCCCGCCGGCAGGGTGAAATCCTCTCGAAAACCGCCATCGCCGAAATGGTCTGGGACATCAATTTCGACAGCGATGCCAACGTCGTCGAAGTCGCGATCAAACGCCTGCGGGCCAAGCTCGACGGGCCGTTCGAAGAGAAACTGCTGCACACCATTCGTGGCATGGGTTATGTGCTGGAGAGCCGTGGTGTCCGGTAACTCGATCGCGCTGCGTTTAAGCGGGATGTTTACGCTGGTGGCGCTTCTGGTCTTTCTGTTGATCGGCTGGGCTTTGTACCAACAGGTCGACAAAGGCCTGGGCCTGTTGCCGGAAGCCGAACTGGATGCGCGCTACAGCGTGCTCGAATCCACGGTCGGCCGTTACGGCACGCCCGAGCATTGGGTGAAGATCAACAACAAGCTCAATCTGCTGAGCGAAGAAGACAAGCGCATCAGATTCTGGATCATCAGCGGTGATCCACACTACGAATACGGCAACCTGACACCGCAGATCCGCGCCTTTGCCCAAGGGCCGCTGGGCACCCGCGACATGCATTTGCCGGATCGCCCCTATCCGCTGAAAGTGCTGGTCAGCGAATTCCCGGCCAAGGACCAGCGCCCACCACTGCGCTTCATGATCGCCATCGACACCGAAACGTTTTTCCATACCCAGCATCAACTGCTGATCGCGTTGATCAGCCTGGCGATTGTCGGCGTGCTGCTGGCCTCGGCATTGGGTTACTGGGTGGCGCGGATCGGCCTCAAGCCGCTGATCAAACTGTCCCAGGAAGCCCAGCGCCTGGCCCCACCGTTGCGCTCAGGGCGCTTGCGATTGTCACCGTTGCCGCCGGAACTCGATCAATTCGTCAGCTCGTTCAACTCGACCCTGGAACGGGTCGAGCAAGCCTACTCGCGCCTTGAATCGTTCAACGCCGACGTCGCCCACGAACTGCGCTCGCCACTGACCAACCTGATCGGCCAGACCCAGGTCGCATTGACCCGCGGACGCTCTGCCGAGCATTATTTCGAAGTGCTGCAATCGAACCTCGAAGAGCTTGAGCGACTGCGTTCGATCATCAACGACATGCTGTTCCTCGCCAGCGCCGATCAGGGCAGCAAGGCGACCAAACTCACCTCAACCTCGCTGGCCGATGAGGTGGCCACGACCCTGGAGTATCTGGATTTCATTCTCGAGGACGCTCAGGTCCGGGTTGAGGTCAGTGGTGACGCACAAGTGCGGATCGAGATCGCTCATCTGCGCCGGGCGTTGATCAATCTGCTGAACAACGCGGTGCAGCACACCGCGCCCGGGCAGGTGATTCTAGTGCGGATCGAAGCCCAGGAGCATCAAGTCAGCATCGGCGTCGCCAACCCCGGTTCGCCGATTGCCCGTGAACACCTGCCACGGCTGTTCGAGCGCTTCTACCGGGTCGATGCCTCGCGCAGCAACAGCGGCCACAATCACGGATTGGGGCTGGCCATCGTCAAGGCGATAGCGTTGATGCACGGCGGCGATGTGTTCGTGCGCAGTGACCATGGGATGAATACCTTCGGGATTCATCTGCCCGTCTGAAACCCCATTCCCTTGTGGGAGCGAGCTTGCTCGCGATACAGGCGACTCGGTGCAACTTCGGAACCGAGGTGATGCTATCGCGAGCAAGCTCGCTCCCACATTGGATTCAGGTGCACTTAAATGTGTGCTCAACCCACTATTGCTAGTACCGCAACAGTCCTTTCATGAATCCGCTCTTTTTCCCCTCGCCTCATATCCTTATCTTTGCCCGCACCAAACAGCACTTGCCAAGCAAGAAGGTTTTAAAGATGTCCAACAGTATGGGTATTGCCAGCGCTTTCGTTTTGTCCTCTTTGTTCCTGTCGCCCTTGGCGATGGCGGAAGAATCGCAGACTTTCGTCGYGCATAACGCTGCACGCGCTGCGACGTTCGGAGAGCATCAGATCGAAATGACCGCCAAGGCTGCGCAAGACGCCCAGGCCCCGCAAGCATCCAGCACTCAGGCGCAGCCACAGGCCGAGAAAGACAGCTGATCTGCACCGATCACTCCCGTTTCCCTCGACACTTTTCTTCGGCTCTTCCCTTTGAAAAGTTGTCTTCAAGGCCGCTGCTGTCAGCGGCTTTTTTTATAGTGGCGACTCAACCTTCATTGCAATTTTTGCAACGAAACTCACTGACGCCCACGCCATCGATCAATCGTTCGAGCAACAGGAACGATTCACTCGGCTGCTACGTTTATGCAACTACGCTTACAACGTCCCTCTAGCAGACGTCAGCCCTATGACCGCAAGCCGCACCCCGCATTTTCAAGGCCCGCCCGGGCGACCCGAGATCATGGTGATCCTCGGCAGCACCCTGACTGTCATCTCGATCCTGTGCATCGTCACTTACCTGCTGATCCGCGAACACGCCTACGCCCAGCAGACCGCCACACGCAGCGCGACTACCATTGCGCAACTGATCGATGCCGATGTCCTGCGTACGGTCGAGCTCTATGATTTGACCTTGCAGGGTCTGATCGCCGCCGCCCAACGGGACGACCTGAAACAGGTTTCGCCGCAGATCCGTCATCTGGTGCTGTTCGAGCGCTCCACCACCGCGCGCTACAAGGGCGACATCCTGCTGCTGGACAAGCACGGCGACGTGCTGGCCGACTCATCATTGATCGAGCCGAAACCGGGCAACTTCGCTGACCGCGATTATTTCCTGGCCCATGTCTTCAATCGCGGCACCGGCATGTTTATCAGCCGACCGTTCAAACCGCACTGCGACTGCGATGACAACGACGAATGGCGCATCAGTTTCAGCCGGCGCATTTCCTCTCCCACGGGAGAGTTTCTGGGGGTCGCGGTGGCGTCGATGCGCATGAGCTATTTCGACCAGCTGTTCAGCAGCCTCGACATCGGCACCGGCAGTACGCTGGGCATCATCAACGATGACGGGATTCTCCTGGCGCAGAAACCGTACCGGGAAAAAAACGCCATCGGCAAAAGCTTCTCCAACCGCCCCAACGTCGTACGCATGCTGCAGGAGCGCAGTGGTACCTTCGAAAGCGTGTCGAGTGTCGACCATCAACAGCGCCTGTACACCTTTTCCCGGGTCGGCAACCTGCCGCTGACCGTCATCGTGGCCCTTTCCATCGATGAAGTGTTCGCCACCTGGAACCGCACTGCCTATGTGATCAGCGGTGCTACCGGGGTTTTGTGCATCGGTTTGTTATGGCTGACCTGGCTGCTCTGCCGCGAGCTGCGCCTGCGCCAACATGTCGAGCAGGAATTGGCGCAGTTGGCGGCCACCGATGCCTTGACCGGCGTGGCCAACCGTCGATCCCTCGATCAGACCCTGCGCCATGAATGGTTTCGTGCGCAGCGCAGCGGCAAGCCGTTGTCGTTGCTGATGATTGATGCCGATCACTTCAAGGCCTTCAATGATCGGCACGGGCATCAGGCCGGCGACGATGCCTTACGGGCATTGGCCGAGGTTATCCGCGCCAATGTCCATCGCCCGGCAGACCTGGTGGCTCGCTATGGTGGCGAAGAGTTTTCAGTGGTCCTGGCCGAAACTGGCAGTGAAGGCGCGCAGCAGATCGCCGAGCATATCCGCGAGGCGGTGCAAAAACTGCCACTGGTGGACGCCGGAGAGCGACCGATGAGCGTGAGTATCGGTATTGCCACCTGGACGGCGGGCAGCGATATCAACCTGGAGCAATTGCTGTTCAGTGCGGACAAGGCGTTGTATCAGGCCAAGGAAGGGGGGCGTAACCGGGTGGTGTGCGCCGGCTGATTTTTTTGTTGAGTGGACGGACGTCATCGCGAGCAGGCTCGCTCCTAGAAGGGAATGCAATCCACTGTGGGAGCGAGCTTGCTCGCGATGAGGCCAGCCCAGGCACTACAAACTTCGGACATAAAAAAAGGCCACCCGAAGGCAGCCCTTAAAAAACTAGAGAGGTTTTTTGCTTACACGGCCGCAACCGGACGCATGTAAGAGATCGGTGCAGTGCTGGCGTCTTCGAACGTCACGACTTCCCAGGCATCTGTCTGCTCAATCAACTTGCGCAGCAGCTGGTTGTTCAGTGCGTGGCCGGACTTGAAGCCCTTGAACTCACCAATCAGGCTATTGCCCAGCAGGTAGAGGTCACCAATTGCATCGAGAATCTTGTGCTTCACGAATTCGTCTTCATAGCGAAGGCCGTCTTCGTTCAGTACGCCATCGGCGTCGACCACAATAGCGTTTTCAACACTGCCGCCGAGTGCGAGGTTGTGCTTGCGCAGGTACTCGATGTCACTCATGAAACCAAAGGTACGGGCGCGGCTGACTTCTTTTACAAACGAAGTGCTGGAAAAATCCACGCTTGCACTTTGGGTGCGGTCACGGAAAACCGGGTGATCGAAATCGATCTCAAAGCTCACCTTGAACCCTTCGAAAGGGACGAAAGTGGCGCGCTTGTCGCCGTCTTCCACTGTCACTTCACGCAGGATACGGATGAACTTCTTGGCAGCGTCCTGTTCTTCCAGGCCAGCCGATTGAATCAGGAATACGAAAGGTCCAGCGCTACCATCCATGATCGGGACTTCGGACGCGGAGAGCTCGACGTAGGCGTTATCGATGCCCAGGCCTGCCATGGCCGAGAGCAAGTGCTCTACCGTGTCCACTTTGACGTCACCGTTAACGAGCGTGGTCGACATAGTGGTTTCACCAACGTTTTCCGCGCGGGCAGGAATCTGCACCACGGGGTCGAGGTCGGCGCGACAAAACACAATGCCGGTGTCGACGGGCGCTGGCTTGAGGGTCAGGTAGACCTTCTCCCCGGAGTGCAGGCCGACACCTGTGGCACGGATAATATTCTTCAGGGTGCGTTGTTTAATCATGGCATGGGCCGCTTCAGCGCAAATTGCGAACTGGTATCAACAAAGGCTGGCGATGATAGCAGACCAGACCTTTGCTGAACACCAATCACCCTAATACCCCTGATACATTTCATCAATCGGCCTGACGACGCAGGAATGCCGGGATGTCCAGGTAGTCCAGGTCATCTTGCGGATTCATCTTCGCGGCAGTCGCAGCACCGGCCTGGGCCTGGTTGCGCATGACGGTCGGACGGTCCAGGTCACGGTAGTTCACCGCTGGAGCTTCCTGACGAGCAGAGGTCTGTTGTTGCGGCTGGGAAGCCATCGACGTGTGCACGGTATTGTCGATGATCTTCACCGGCTTCTCGATTTTAGCGCCTAAACCTGTGGCAACGACAGTCACGTGCAGCTCGTCGCGCATGTCCGGATCGATAACGGTACCGACCTTGACCATGGCGTGCTCGGAAGCGAACGCCTCGATGATGCTGCCCACGTCGGAGTATTCACCCAGGGACAGATCCGGACCGGCAGTAATGTTCACCAGGATGCCGCGAGCGCCTTGCAGGTTCACGTCTTCGAGCAACGGGTTGCGAATGGCCGCTTCGGTGGCCTCACGTGCACGGTTCGGACCGCTGGCGCAGCCAGTGCCCATCATAGCCATGCCCATTTCGCTCATCACGGTACGCACGTCGGCGAAGTCGACGTTGATCATGCCCGGACGCTTGATGATGTCGGAGATACCGCGAACAGCACCGGCCAGTACATCGTCGGCCTTGGCGAAAGCCGACAAGAGGCTTGCGTCTTTACCGAGGATGGTCAGCAGCTTCTCGTTGGGAATGGTGATCAACGAGTCCACGCTTTCAGACAGCAGACGGATGCCTTCGTCGGCGATCTGCATGCGCTTGCGACCTTCGAACGGGAACGGACGAGTCACCACCGCAACGGTGAGAATGCCCATTTCCTTGGCCACTTCAGCAATGATTGGCGCAGCACCGGTACCGGTACCACCGCCCATGCCCGTGGTGATGAACACCATATTGGTGCCCTGCAGGACTTCGGCAATGCGCTCACGATCTTCCAGAGCGGCCTGACGACCTACTTCAGGGTTGGCGCCAGCGCCGAGACCTTTGGTCACGCCGGTGCCCAGTTGCAGGATGGTCCGCGCGCCGATGCTTTTCAGCGCTTGGGCATCAGTGTTGGCGCAGATGAATTCAACGCCTTCAATGTTGCTCTTGACCATGTGGTTGACAGCGTTGCCGCCGCCACCGCCGACACCGATAACTTTGATTACCGGGCTTGCGGGGATGTTGTCTACGAGTTCGAACATTTTCCCTCTCCTTTACATTCTCTAGTTTTTTCGCCTACTGCGTGCTTCGGTGTAACGGTGTCGCGGTAAATCTTCAGAAATTGCCCTGGACCCACTTCTTCAGGCGGTCCAGCAGCGGAGCCTGTGGCTCTTCGTTGCTGTAGCTGTCGCGGCTGCCGATGCCCGAGAACGAGATGCCGTCGGACTGCTTCTGCAGGCCGTACATCAACAGGCCGACGCCGGTGGAATAGATCGGGTTGCGCACCACGTCATCCAGACCTTTCACGCCGTGAGGCACGCCCAGGCGCACCGGCATGTGGAAGATTTCCTCGGCCAGTTCAGTAGCGCCTTCCATCTTCGACGTACCGCCGGTCAGCACGATGCCGGCCGGGATCAGGTCTTCGTAGCCGCTGCGGCGCAGTTCGGCCTGGATCAGCGTGAACAGTTCGTCGTAGCGCGGCTCGACCACTTCGGCCAGGGCCTGGCGGGACAGCTCGCGTGGTGGACGGTCGCCAACGCTTGGCACCTTGATGGTTTCACCGGCACCGGCCAGTTTGGCCAGGGCGCAGGCGTAGCGAATCTTGATTTCTTCGGCGTACTGGGTCGGAGTGCGCAACGCCATGGCGATGTCGTTGGTCACCTGGTCACCGGCAATCGGGATCACTGCGGTGTGACGGATCGCGCCTTCGGTGAAGATCGCGATGTCGGTGGTGCCGCCGCCGATGTCCACCAGGCACACGCCCAGCTCTTTCTCGTCATCGGTCAGTACCGAGTACGCGGAAGCCAGTTGCTCGAGAATGATGTCGTCGATTTCCAGGCCACAACGACGCACGCATTTTTCAATGTTCTGTGCGGCATTGACGGCGCAGGTGACCACGTGGACCTTGGCTTCCAGACGCACGCCGGACATGCCCAGTGGCTCGCGGACGCCTTCCTGGTTATCGATCACGTAATCCTGCGGCAGGGTGTGCAGCACGCGCTGGTCAGCCGGGATCGCCACGGCCTGGGCCGCGTCGAGTACACGCTCAAGGTCCGCCGAGCTGACTTCGCGATCACGAATCGCCACGATGCCGTGGGAGTTCAGGCTGCGGATGTGATTGCCGGCCACACCGACGAACGCCGAGTGAATGCGGCAACCCGCCATCAGCTGCGCTTCTTCGATGGCGCGCTGGATCGATTGCACGGTGGATTCGATGTTCACCACCACGCCTTTTTTCAGGCCACGGGATGGATGGGTACCGATCCCGACGATTTCCAGCGTGCCGTCGTCCGCGACCTCGCCCACCAGCGCCACCACCTTGGAGGTGCCGATATCGAGACCGACGATCATTTTGCCGCTTTGCACGTTTGCCATGGGTCCTGCCTCTTCTTAATTCTTCGCGACAGCGGGTTGGGCTGCCGTGGGCGCTACAGGTTCCCGCCAGCCAACAGCGAGGCCGTTGGCGTAGCGCAGATCGATGCGCGCAATGTTCGTAATCTGTTCTTTGAGCGTCTTGTCATAGATGGCGATGAAACGGCGCATCTTTTCCACCTGGTTGCCGCGTCCCAGCAGCAGTTCGATCCCGGGACCCGCGCTGCCGGGGCCGGTGGTCAGGAACCAGCTGCCACGATCACGCAGTTCCAGGCGTGCAATCGAGAAGCCCAGCGGCCTGAGCATCTGGCTCAGCACCTGGTATTGCTGCATCACTTGCTGTTGAGCCCGCTGCGGGCCAAACAGCTGAGGCAAGTGTTCGTAGTTCGCCAGCTCGCGCGGGGTGAAGGCCTGGCCCTGGTTGTTCAACAGCGACTCGTCACCCCATCGGGCCACCGGCAGTTGTTCTTCCAGGCGGATCACCACTTGATCCGGCCACACCCGGCGCACTTCGGCGTGGGCAATCCATGGCATCGTTTCCAGCTCGGTGCGCATGCTCGCCAGGTCGATGGTGAAGAAGCTCGACGCCACGTACGGGGCGATCCGCTGCTGCACCGCTTGCTGGCTGATGTAACTCAAGTCGCCCTGCACGTTGATCCTGGTGATCGGCCGGTCGGCATACGGCAACAGCCGTGTCGCGCCTTCGTAAGTACCGAACCCCAAAGCCACCAGCACTACCGGCCAGAACAACGCTTTGAGAAAACCGAAGTTGGCTTTCGGCAGGCGCGCGGACATCGGCTCTTTGGCCACCATTCGGCTGGCACCCCGCGGCACCGGCTTGCGGCCGGGCGATGCGGGGGGCTGATGTCTGAGCTGAGCGCCTTGCATGGCCTTAACCTCTCGTCGACTCTTGGTTACCGGCAGTGTTGCCGGCAACGCTCTCGGCCAGAATGGCCAGAACCAGTTGCTGGAAATTCAGACCGGCAGCACGGGCCGCCATCGGCACCAGGCTGTGATCGGTCATGCCCGGTGCGGTGTTGACTTCCAGGAACCAGAACTGCCCGTCGGCGTCCTGCATCACGTCTGCCCTGCCCCAACCGGCGATACCCAGCGCTTCACAGGCTTTCGCCGTGAGGTCCATGAGTTCCTTTTCCTTGGCGCTGTCCAGACCGCACGGAATGCGGTACTGGGTATCGTTGGCGATGTACTTGGCGTCGTAGTCGTAGAAGCTGTGCGTCGTGCCCAGGGCAATCGGTGGCAACACCTGGTCACGCAGGGTGGCGATGGTGAACTCCGGACCGTGAATCCATTGCTCGACCAGCACTTGCGAATCGTAGGTACTGGCCGCTTTCCATGCGTCGATCAATTCGGACGCGGAACTCACTTTGGCCATACCGATACTTGAACCTTCATGGGCCGGTTTGACGATCAAAGGGAAGCCCAGTTCCGTCGCCGCCGAAATACAATCGGCCTCGCTGCTGAGTACCGCGTGACGTGGGGTCGGAATGCCCAGGCTGTGCCAGACCTGCTTGGTGCGCAGCTTGTCCATGGCCAGGGCCGAAGCCAGGATGCCGCTGCCGGTGTACGGAATGCCCAGGCATTCGAGCAGGCCCTGCATGCTGCCGTCTTCACCGCCACGGCCGTGGAGGATGATGAAGGCGCGGTCGATCTTTTCGTTGAGCAGTCGCTGCAGCAGGTCATCGCCCACGTCGAGGCCGAACGCGTCCACACCGGCGCTTTGCAGTGCGTCCAGAACGGCGTTACCCGACTTCAGGGACACTTCACGCTCGGCACTCTTGCCGCCGAACAGCACGGCGACGCGGCCGAAGTCTTTCGGCGCGATCGTGGAGACCAGGTTGGCGTAGGCAGCAGTCATTTCAACTTCCCCTTCTCCGGCGCGGCAACGGCACCGGCGAACAACTCGCTTTTCAACAGTTTTGGTGCGAGACCGCCGATATCGCCGGCGCCCTGGCACAGCAGGATGTCGCCGGCGCGCAGCAGCGGCTTGACCACTGGCGCAAGGTCGACACCACGCTCGATGTAGATCGGGTCGAGCTGGCCACGCTGACGGATGCTGTTGCACAGCTTGCGGCTGTCAGCGCCCGGGATCGGCTCTTCGCCGGCCGGATAGACTTCCATCAGCAGCAGTACGTTGGCGTCGGCCAGTACATTGACGAAATCGTCGTACAGGTCGCGGGTGCGGCTGTAGCGGTGCGGCTGGTAGACCATCACCAGGCGGCGCTCCGGCCAGCCACCGCGTACGGCCTTGATCACTGCCGCGACTTCCGTCGGGTGGTGACCGTAGTCATCGACCAGCATTACATTGCCGCCGTCTACCGGCAGTTCGCCGTAGACCTGGAAGCGTCGGCCGACACCCTGGAACCCGGACAGGCCCTGGACGATGGCTTCATCGCTGACGCCTTCGTCGGTGGCGATGCAGATAGTCGCAAGGGCGTTCAATACGTTGTGGTTGCCCGGCATGTTCACCGAAACATCCAGTGGCTCGCGGTCGGGACGCAGTACGGTGAAGAAGGTCTGCATGCCTTGCTGGCGCACGTTGATCGCACGTACGTCGCAGTCTTCGCCGAAGCCATAGGTGACCGTCGGACGTTTGACCTGCGGGAGGATTTCACGCACTACCGGATCGTCCAGGCACACCACCGCCAGACCGTAGAACGGCAGGTTGTGGAGGAATTCGACGAAGGTTTTCTTCAGCTTGTTGAAGTCACCGTCGTAGGTCGCCATGTGATCGGCGTCGATGTTGGTGACCACGGCCACCAGCGGCTGCAAGTGCAGGAAGCTGGCGTCGCTTTCGTCGGCTTCGGCAATCAGGTAACGGCTGGTGCCGAGCTGGGCATTGGTACCCGCGGCATTCAGACGGCCACCGATTACGAACGTCGGGTCCAGGCCACCGGCGGCGAACACCGACGCGATCAGGCTGGTGGTCGTGGTTTTGCCGTGGGTACCGGCAACGGCGATGCCGTGGCGATAGCGCATCAGCTCAGCCAGCATCTCTGCACGCGGCACCACCGGAATACGACGTTCCAGCGCGGTAGCGACTTCCGGGTTGGACGTGTTCACGGCACTCGACACCACCAGCACGTCGGCGGCAGCGGCGTTCTCGGCACGGTGGCCGATGAAGATCTGCGCGCCGAAGGACTCCAGGCGCTCGGTGACCGGCGAAGCCTTCAGGTCGGAACCGGACACTTCATAGCCCAGGTTCAACAACACTTCAGCAATCCCGCACATGCCCACACCGCCGATACCAACGAAGTGGATGCGACGGATGCGGCGCATTTCCGGTTGCGGCATGGCTTTCTGATTCTCAACCATGGGCCACCTCCAGGCAGCTATCGACCACGTTACGGGTGGCATCGGGTTTGGCCAGGCGGCGTGCCGCAGTAGCCATTTCGTTGAGTCGTTGTGGTTGCATCAGGACCTCTGTCAGGCGAGCGGCAAGATCCGCTGCACCAGTCGTTCTTTGCGGCATCAGGAAGGCTGCGCCTTCACGGGCCAAATATTCGGCGTTGCGGGTCTGGTGATCGTCGATGGCATGAGGCAAAGGCACCAGCATCGAGGGCAGACCGGCGGCGGCCAGTTCACTGATGGTCAGCGCGCCTGCGCGACAAACCACCAGGTCGGCCCAGCTGTAGGCTTGGGCCATGTCTTTGATGAAGGGCTGCACCTGCGCCTCGACGCCAGCCGCGCGATAGCGCTCTGCAGTCACTTCATCGTGGTTTTTGCCGGCCTGATGGAACACTTCCGGACGCAAATCGGCAGCGACTTGCGACAGGGCTTCAGGCAGCAACTTGTTCAACGGTTCTGCGCCCAGGCTTCCGCCCAGGATCAGCAAACGCGCCTTGCGACCGGCCAGGGCAGGTCGCGATGTCTCGAGGAACAGCTCGGTGCGCACCGGATTACCGGTGGTCCGGCGGCTGTCCGACAGGGTAAAGGTGTCGGGGAACGCTTCACAGACTCGGGCGGCCAACGGCACCAGCAACCGATTGGCGGTACCGGCCACGGCGTTCTGTTCGTGAACGATCACCGGCACGCCGGCCAGTTTGGCGGCAACGCCACCAGGACCGGTCACATAACCACCAAAGCCAACCACGCAGACCGGCCGCAGCCGACGAATGATCGCCCGCGCCTGCCAGACCGACTTGAGCAACATGAACGGCGCCTTGAACAGGGACAGCTTGCCCTTGCCGCGCAGACCGCTGGCATTGATCCGGTGCAACTCGATTCCGGCCGCCGGCACCAGATCGTTCTCGATGCCACGCGGAGTGCCGAGCCAGTGCACGGTATAGCCGCGTGCCTGGAATTCGCGGGCACAGGCCAGTGCCGGGAACACGTGGCCACCGGTGCCGCCAGCCATGATCATGACGTTAGCGCCCATGGTTCGGCTCCTCGGCGAAGTCGCTCTCATGGAACTCCATCTCTTCACTGCCCAGGTGGGTTCGACTTTCCCACTCGATGCGCAGCAACAAGCCGAGACAGGCACAGCAGATCACCAACGAACTACCGCCATAACTGAGGAACGGCAAGGTCAGACCCTTGGTCGGCAGCAGACCGACGTTTACACCAATGTTGATCAGGAACTGACCAATCCACAGGAACGACAGACCGTAGGCCACGTAAGCCGCGAAAAACTGCTTGGCCTTTTCAGCCCACAAACCGATGTACATGCCACGAATGCACACGAAGACGAACAGTGCCACGGTGCACAACGAACCCACCGCCCCCAGCTCTTCGGCCAGGACCGAGAACACGAAGTCAGTGTGGGCTTCCGGCAGGTAGAACTGTTTCTGCACGCTGTTGCCCAGGCCGACGCCCAGCCATTCACCGCGACCGAAGGCGATCAACGCCTGGGACAACTGATAGCCGGCGCCGAACTGGTCGGCCCATGGGTCGGCAAAGTTGGTCAGGCGCGCCATTCGATACGGCTGCATTTGAATCAACAGCACCACCGCACCGACAGCCAGCACCACCATCAGGGAAAAGCGGAACAGCCCGACGCCGCCAAGGAACAGCATCGCCGCCGCCGCCCCCATCATCACGACGGTGGCACCGAAGTCCGGTTCCATCAGCAGCAGGCCCGCCATTGGCAGCAGCACGATGAACGGCTTGAAGAAGCCCATCCAGCTTTCGCGCACTTCTTTCTGGCGGCGCACCAGATAACCGGCGAGGTAGATCACCACGAACACCTTGGCGATCTCGGAAGGCTGAACGTTGAAGAAACTGAAGCCGATCCAGCGCATCGAGCCGTTAACCTCACGGCCGATCCCCGGAATGATCACCATCACCAGCAAGCCGAACGCACCGAGCAGCATCAGCCAGCCCAGCCGTTGCCAAGTAGCGATCGGGATCATCATGGTGACGATGCAGGCACCCAGGCCCAGCACCACGTAAATAAGGTGGCGAATCATGTAATACAGGGCGCTGCCCGACTGCACGGCCGCCACTTCGGTCGATGCCGAGGCAATCATGATCAACCCCAGGCCGAGCAACGTCAGGCAACCGGCGAGCATCGGGAAGTCGAGGTCGATACCGCGCCCGGTGATGATCGGCGAAGGGTATGGCTTGATGATGTCTCTCAGGCTCATGCCAGATCCTCCACGGCTTGGACGAACTGGTGACCACGGTCTTCGTAGTTCTTGAACATGTCGAAACTGGCGCAGGCTGGCGACAGCAGCACCACGTCGCCCGGCTGGGCGGCGGCGCGGCATTGCTCGACGGCCTCGGCCAGGGAGCCGGCGCGGATCAGCGGTACGGCGTCGCCGATAGCCTCGCCGATCCTGTCGGAGTCGCGCCCCATCAGCACCACGGCGCGGCAGTTGGCCGCCACCGGATCGTGCAGGTCCTTGAACTCGGCACCTTTGCCATCGCCACCGGCGATCAACACGACTTTGCCGTCGATGTCTGCGCCCAAACCTTCGATGGCCGCCAGTGCGGCGCCGACGTTGGTGGCCTTGGAATCGTTGTAATAGCCCACGCCGTCGAGGTCACGGACCCACTGGCAGCGATGTTCGAGACCGGCGAAGGTGCGCAGGCTCGACAGCATGGCATCGAACGGCAGGCCAACCGCATGACCCAGGGCCAGGGCTGCCAGGGCGTTGGACTGATTGTGGGCGCCACGAATCTTCAATTCGCGCACCGGCATCAGGTTCTGGAATTCGAAGGCCAGGTATTTCTCGCCGTCTTCTTCACGGATACCAAACGCCTTGAAATCGGGTTTGCTCAGGCCGAAGGTCCAGCATGGCTGCCCTTCGCCCATCAACGGACGACTCAGGGCATCCTGACGGTTGACCACGAACTGTCTGGCACCGCGGAAGATCCGGTGCTTGGCCAGGTGATAGGCTGGCAGACCGCTGTAACGGTCCATGTGGTCTTCGCTGATGTTGAGCACGGTCGCCACTTCGGCGTTGAGTTGGTCGGTGGTTTCCAGCTGGAAACTCGACAGTTCCATCACGTACAACTCGATGTCGTCGCTGAGCAAGTCCAACGCCGGGGTACCGAGGTTGCCACCGACGGCAACACGCTTGCCCGCCGCCGCCGCCATTTCGCCGACCAGCGTGGTGACGGTGCTTTTCGCGTTGGAGCCGCTGATGGCCACGATCGGCGCCTTCGCGTTACGCGCGAACAGTTCGATGTCACCGGACAATTTCACGCCACGGGCGGCGGCGGCCTGCAGGGCCGGGGTCGCCAGCGCCAGACCGGGGCTGACGTAGAGCTCGTCGGCACGGCACAGGAATTCGACGTCCAGCTCGCCACAACGCACTTCCACGTGCGGATAGTCACGCTTGAGCGTGGCCAGTTCCGGTGGATTTTCCCGCGTATCGGCCACGGCAAACGCCACGCCCCGGTTCGCCAGGAAGCGAACCAGGGACATGCCGCTCTTGCCGAGGCCGACAACGATGCGGAAGTGGTCAGAAGCGATCAGAGACACGAGTTTCTACCTCAGCTTCAGGGTGGCAAGGCCGACCAGCACGAGAATCACGGTGATGATCCAGAAACGGACGATCACACGCGGCTCGGGCCAGCCCTTGAGTTCAAAGTGGTGGTGGATCGGCGCCATGCGGAATACGCGGCGACCGGTCAGTTTGAAAGAGGCAACCTGAATGACCACGGACAGGGTTTCCATCACGAACACGCCGCCCATGATGAACAGGACGATTTCCTGACGGACGATCACTGCGATGGTGCCCAGGGCCGCGCCCAGCGCCAGTGCGCCGACGTCGCCCATGAAGACTTGTGCCGGATAGGTGTTGAACCACAGAAAGCCCAGGCCTGCTCCGATCAACGCGCCACAGAACACGATCAGCTCGCCTGCGCCCGGCACATAAGGAATCAGCAGGTATTCGGCGAATTTCACGTTACCCGACAGGTAGCAGAAAATGCCCAGGCCGCCGCCCACCATCACCGTCGGCATGATCGCCAGGCCGTCGAGGCCGTCGGTCAGGTTGACCGCGTTGCTCGAACCGACAATCACGAAGTAGGTCAGGACGATGAAGCCGGCACCCAGTGGAATGCTGTAGTCCTTGAGCATCGGCAGGATCAGTGTGGTTTCCACCGGCGTGGCGGCGGTCATATACAGGAAGATCGCCGCGCCCAGGCCGAACACCGATTGCCAGAAATATTTCCAGCGGCTCGGCAAGCCACGGGAGTTTTTCTCGATGACCTTGCGGTAGTCGTCGACCCAGCCGATGGCGCCGAACAGCAGGGTCACCAACAGTACGACCCAGACGTAACGGTTGCTCAGGTCAGCCCAAAGCAGGGTGCTGACACCGATGGACGACAGAATCAGTGCGCCGCCCATGGTCGGTGTACCCGATTTGGACAGGTGCGACTGCGGGCCGTCATTGCGAACGGACTGACCGATCTGACGGTTCTGCAGGGTGCGGATCATCCACGGGCCATAGCACAGCGACAAAACCAGCGCGGTCAGTACACCGAGAATCCCGCGCAGGGTCAGGTACTGGAAGACCGCGAAGCCTTTGTAGAACTGTTGCAGATACTCCGCTAGCAGCAGCAGCATTAATGTTTCTCCAGACTGGACCCGCACAAGGCGGCGACGACGTTTTCCATCGCAGCGCTGCGCGACCCCTTGATCAAAATGGTGGTGTTTGTGTCTTGTTCGGCGTCCAGGGCCTTGATCAGCTCAGCCTGTGTGCTGAAGTGAAAAGCCTGTGGACCGAATGCGTTCACGGCGTGAGCCATCATTGGCCCGACGGCGTACAGCGCAGAAACCTTGCCACGGGCGTACTCGCCCACATCGCGGTGCCCCTGCTCCGCCCATTCGCCCAACTCGCCGATATCCCCGAGCACCAGGACGGTGCGACCGGAAAAGCCGGCCAGTATATCAACGGCAGCGCACATGGAGGTGGGATTGGCGTTGTAAGTGTCATCGATCACGCGCATGCCATTGCTGGCCAATTGCGCAACGGTGCGACCCTTGACCGGTTGCACCGCGCCAAGGCCAGCGGCGATACCGGACAGCGACACACCCAGGGCATGGGCGGCAGCGGCGGCGGCCATGGCATTGGTGACGTTGTGGGTGCCGAGCAGGTTCAGTTGAACGCGCGCCACACCTTCAGGGCCGTGCAGGTTGAACGCCGGGCAGCCGCGAGCATCGGTGGCCAGGTCACTGGCATGGAAATCGGCGCTGGCGTTGCTCAACGCAAACGTCAGCACTTTGCGGTCACCGGCGCGCGCCTTCCAGATACCGAATGCCTTGTCGTCGAGATTGAGAACGGCGACGCCATCGGCATCCAGCCCTTCGATAATCTCGCCCTTGGCTTCGACGATTTTTTCCGGACCGCCGAACTCGCCGACGTGGGCGGTCCCGGCGTTATTGAGAATGGCCACGTGCGGCTTGGTCATGCTCACGGTGTAGGCAATTTCGCCCAGGCGCGAGGCACCCAGCTCGATCACTGCGGCAGCGTGTTCCGGCGCCAGTTCAAGCAAGGTCAGCGGCACGCCGAGGTCGTTGTTCAGGTTGCCACGGGTGGCCAGCACCGGACCACGGGTGCGCAGGATGCTCGCAAGCATTTCCTTGACCGTGGTCTTGCCGCTGGAACCGGTGATGGCCGCGACCGGATGGGTGTAGGCGGCGCGATTCAGCGCGCCCAACTGGCCCAGGGCCTGGCGAGTGTCGCTGACCAGCAATTGTGGCAGCGTGCTGTCGGCGACTTCACGCTCGACCAGCGCGGCCACGGCACCCTTGGCGGCGACTTCATTCAGATAATCATGACCATCGAAGCGCGGACCGGCCAGCGCGATAAACAGTTGACCAGGCTTGATTGYGCGGCTGTCGATGCTGACACCGTCGAAACTGGCATCGGAGGACACCAGGCGAGCATTCAGCGCACCGGTCAGTTCGCTCAGTTTCAAGGCCTTAAGCATGGGCCACCTCCCACGCGGTCAAGGCATGATCGGCCTCGACCAGATCGGAAAAGGCATGACGCTCGCCGTTGATTTCCTGATAGTCCTCGTGACCTTTACCGGCCAGGACAATCACGTCATCCACCGAAGCGCTGGCGATCAGTTGGGCAATCGCCTGGCCACGACCGGCAACGAACTCCACTTTATCCACAGCCGTGAAACCGGCGCGGATGTCATCGAAAATCACTGCCGGGTCTTCAGTACGCGGGTTGTCATCGGTCACCAGCACGCCATCAGCCAAGCGCTCGACCACTTCGGCCATCAACGGGCGCTTGCCGCGATCGCGGTCGCCGCCACAGCCGAACAGGCACAGCAACCGACCCTTGGCGTGTGGACGCAAGGCCAGCAATACTTTTTCCAGGGCATCCGGGGTGTGGGCGTAATCGACCACCACCAGCGGCTGCGAACCACCGCCCAAACGCTGCATGCGACCGGCAGGGCCTTCAAGCTGCGGCAGCACCTTGAGGATTTCGTCCAGGGCGTAATCAAGACCGAGCAACGCGCCGACCGCCGCCAGGACATTGCTCAGGTTGAAGCGACCGAGCAAGGTGCTGCGCAAGAGGTGCTCGCCCTGCGGCGTGACCAGTGTGGCGCGCACGCCTTCGTCGTCGAATTGCGCCTGGCGGCAATACAGGTAAGCGCTGGAATTTTCCAGGCTATAGGTGATCAGCCGCGATTCGCACTTGTCGGCAGCCAGTTGCCGGCCGAACTCGTCGTCGAGGTTGACCACGCGGCATTTCAAGTCATTCCAGGCAAACAGCCTGGACTTGGCTTCGCCGTAAGCCTGCATGGTGCCGTGGTAGTCCAGGTGATCGCGGGACAGGTTGGTCATCACCGCCACATCGAAGGCCAATGCGGTCACGCGGCCCTGGTCCAGGCCATGGGAGGAAACCTCCATCGCCACGGCTTTGGCCCCGGCCTTTTTCAGGTCCGCCAAGGTCGCTTGCACGGCAATCGGGTTTGGTGTGGTGTGCAGGCCGCTTTCCAGCGCGCCGTAGAAACCGCAACCGAGTGTGCCGACCAGGCCGCAGTGCTGGCCGAGCAGGTCCAGTGCCTGGGCGACCAATTGCGTCACGCTGGTCTTGCCGTTGGTGCCGGTTACGCCCACCAGGTTCAGGTGATGACTCGGCTCGCCATAAAAACGCCCGGCGATGTCCGACAGTTGAGCCGCCAGGCCCTTGACCGGAATCAGCGGCACTTCAGTGATCGGCAGGATCGTGGCGCCTTCTACTTCATAGGCCACCGCAGCAGCACCGCGCTGCAAGGCGTCGGCAATATGCGCGCGCCCATCGAATTTCCCGCCCGGCACGGCGAGGAACAGATCACCCGCGCGCACATTGCGGCTGTCCAGGGCGAGTTCGCGAATCAGCAGATCGTGGCCGGCGTGAGGGAAAATCTTGTTCAGGCTCAGAGACATCAGCCGCGCCCTCCATTGGCTTTCAGCGGAACGACCGGTGTTGCGTTCGCTTGTTGAGTAGGTGGCAGGTTGTCCGGCGTAATGTTCATCAGGCGCAGAGTGCCCGACATCACACGGCTGAACACCGGCGCGGAAACCAGGCCACCGAAGTAACCGGCCTTGGTCGGCTCGTCGATCACCACCACGATGGCGTAACGCGGATCGCTCATCGGGCCGAAGCCGGCGAACAGCGAACGGTAGGAGTTCTCGGCGTAGCCCTTGGTGCCAACCGAGGTTTTACGCGCAGTACCCGACTTGCCGCCCACGTGATACGCCGGCACCTGCGCACGGAACACACCGCGCGGGGCCTCGATCACTTGTTGCAGCATGCCTTGCATGGTTTTCGCGACGGCCTCCGGCAACACCTGGGTGGTTTGCGGTGCCTTGTCGGTCTTGATCAGGGTCAGCGGTGCGAGGCGACCGTTGTTGGCCAGGGCCGAGAAAGCGTGGACAAGCTGGATTGCGGTCACGGAGATACCGTAGCCGTAGGACAGCGTGGCGGTTTCTGCCTTGCGCCATTCGCGGTAATTCGGCAGGTTGCCGACGCGCTCGCCCGGGAAGCCCAGGCCGGTGTCCTGGCCGAGGCCGACTTTCTGCGCGAGACGGAAAATGGTTTCGCCGCCAATGTCGAAGGCAACCTTGCTCATGCCGACGTTACTGGAGTTGATCAGGATGCCGGTCAGGTCGAGTACCGGGCCTTCGGTCTTGGATACGTCCTTGATGGTGTACTTACCAATCTGCAAGGATCCCGGATACACCTCGACGGTGTCGCTCGGTTTCCAGCGGCCGGTTTCGATCGCAGCGCTCATCGAAATCGCTTTCATGGTCGAACCCGGCTCGAACACGTCGATCATCGCGCGGTTACGCATCATCGCCGGTTGCAGGTTGCGACGGTTGTTCGGGTTGTAGGTCGGCTGGTTGACCATCGCGAGAATCTCGCCGGTCTTCACGTCCATGATCACCAGGCTGCCGGCCTTGGCGCCGTTCTCGATGATCGCGTTGCGCAATTCGCGGTTGGCCAGGTATTGCAGGCGCAGGTCAATGGACAACGCCAAGGGCTTGCCGGCCTTGGCGTTTTTGGTGACCTGGACATCCTTGATCAGCCGGCCGCGCCGGTCCTTGATCACCTGACGCTTGCCAGGGACCCCGGCCAGCCATTCGTCGTAGGCCAGTTCGACGCCTTCACGACCGTGATCGTCGATGTCGGTAAACCCGACCATATGAGCAGTGACTTCGCCGGCAGGATAAAACCGCCGAAACTCTTCGATGCCATAGACACCCGGCACCTTCAGGTCGAGCACGGCCTGACCCTGCTCAGGCGTCAGCCCGCGCACCAGGTAAATGAATTCTTTGTTGGCCTGGGCTTCAAGACGCTCAGTCAGGGCTTTGGGATCTTGTCCCAGCGCTGCGGCCAGTGCTGGCCACTTGTCTTTTTCCAGCTGCATTTCCTTGGCGTTGGCCCACAGTGTGGTCACCGGGGTACTGACGGCCAAAGGCTCGCCGTTACGGTCGGTTATCAGACCACGGTGAGCCGGAATCGGAATATGACGAACGCTGCGCGCATCGCCCTGACCTTTAAGGAAGGCACGATCGACCACTTGCAGGTCAATGATGCGCCAGGCAATCGCGGCCACCATGACGCCAAGCAAACCCAGCACCACGCGGAACCGCCAAGGAAAGAGTGCACCTTCGAGTTTCATCATGGCGCCACCATCTTCACGTCAGCGGCACCGGGGATGTGCATTTTCAATTGTTCGGTGGCCAGCACTTCGATACGGCTGTGGGCGGTCCAGGTGCTCTGCTCCAGAATCAACCGGCCCCACTCGGCTTGCGCCTTGTCGCGCACGCTCAATTCGTTGTACAGCGAATTCAATAGCTGACGGTTCCAGTGCGCGCTGTAGGACACGCCGATGGCCGACACGAGCACGCCGACAAACAACAGCAGCATGAAGAAGCTTCCGCCGGGCAATGGCTTGGCGAAAAGCTTGCTCACCGCAGCTTCTCCGCCACACGCATGACAGCACTACGGGAACGTGGGTTGGCTTTGAGTTCGGCGTCGGAGGCCGTCTGCGCTTTGCCATGGACTTTGATTTTCGGTTCGAAGGCGACATGCCGAACCGGCAGGTTGCGCGGCAGGTTGTCGGCTTCGCCTTTCACCAGCTTGCGCATGAACAGTTTGACGATACGGTCTTCCAGCGAATGGAAGCTGATCACCACCAGGCGACCGCCCACTTCCAGGCATTCCAGCGCGGCTTCGAGGCCGGTCTGCAGATCACCCAGTTCGTTGTTTACGTGAATGCGCAAACCCTGGAACGCACGGGTTGCAGGGTTTTTGCCCTTTTCCCACGCTGGGTTGGCGACCTTCAGGACTTCTGCCAGGTCACCGGTGCGCTCGAATGGCTTGATGTCTCGGCGCTCGGCCACGGCACGGGCCATGCGGCCGGAGAAACGCTCTTCGCCGTATTCCTTGAACACCCGTGCGATTTCTTCCACGGGCGCGGTGTTGACGAATTCGGCGGCGCTGATGCCACGGGACGGATCCATGCGCATGTCCAGCGGGCCGTCGTTGAGGAAGCTGAAGCCGCGCTCAGGGTCGTCGAGCTGTGGCGAAGACACGCCCAGATCCAGCAATACGCCGCTGACCTTGCCGTTCATCCCGCGTTCGGCGACTTCCGAACCGAGCTCGGCAAAGCTGCGCTGCACAACGACAAAGCGGCCGTCTTCGGCCGCTAGCGTCTGCCCGGTGGCAATCGCTTGTGGATCTTTATCGAATCCGAGCAACTGACCATCGGGACCGAGCTGGCTGAGGATCAACCGGCTGTGTCCGCCGCGCCCGAACGTGCCGTCCAGATAGCAGCCATCAGGACGTACGGCGAGAGCCTCGACGGCTTCGTCAAGCAGTACGGTGATGTGGTTAAAGCCGCTATCAATAGTCACAGGATCAAATCACGCAGTTCATCAGGCATCGCGCCCGGTTGTTGAATGGCAGCCAGGTCAGCGGCAGAAACCGCGTTCCAGGCATCCTCGTCCCACAATTGGAACTTGTTCAGTTGGCCTACCAACATCGCGCGCTTATCCAACTTGGCATATTCACGAAGACGCGGCGGAACCAGAAAACGACCACTGCCATCAAGCTCGAGGTCGACGGCATTACCAATCAATAAACGTTGCAGGCGGCGGTTCTCTTCGCGAAGCGAAGGCAGTGCGCGCAGTTTGGTTTCAATAATTTCCCACTCATCGAGGGGGTAAACACACAAACAAGGATCAACGGCATCAATTGTCACGATCAATTGACCGGAACTGCGCGATTCGAGCTCGTCACGGTACCGGCTCGGCATTGCGAGACGGCCCTTTGCATCGAGACTGATAGCGTTGGCTCCGCGAAACACGTCAGCGTTTCTCCAAATTCTAGCGTTTTGAGTTCAAAAAACCCACTTCATGCCACTTTCCGCCACTTGCGCACACTATAGGAATGCGCCCACCACACCGTCAAGGCGCGGAGCAAAGGAAAACCCTTACAGAACTGAGATTTAGGAGCATTAACGGAGAGGCAACGAGAATCCGGCAGATGAAACTGATCGATAACTTGAACCAGCACAGAAGGCTGCGTTCGAAAGTTAAAGTGATTTATTAAGAGTAAGATTTTTTTGGTATTACAAAAGAGGTTCTGCTGATGATTGTGTAAGGAGGGAAATTGCTATCACTTGCCCCCTGCTCAATGATTCAAGCAGAGGAAAGAAAAAGGTGGAGAGTCGATCTGTAAGCCGGGTTCTGTCTTGAACAGTCATTCGTCTACGATGGCCATCACTGGACATCTTTAGCAACCTACCCGGTCCCAGCGCGGGCCACGCCTTGGGACCCTATTTGGTCTTGCTCCAAGTGGGGTTTACCTAGCCACGAACTGTTGCCAGACGTGCGGTGCGCTCTTACCGCACCTTTTCACCCTTACCGGCGCCGAAGCGCTTAGGCGGTTATTTTCTGTGGCACTTTCCGTAGGCTCACGCCTCCCAGGCATTACCTGGCACTTCGCCCTATGGAGCCCGGACTTTCCTCCCCCCCCTAATTTTCATAGAGGGCAGCGACTGTCCGATCGACTCTCCGCCGCGAAGGTTACCGGCACAGCGCCCGAAGAACAAGCGCCAAGCGCCATTGAGCACGCCTGTGCGTCGGGTTTTACTCGCCCTTCTGCTGATCCAGCGCGATCTGGTACAGCACATTCTTTCGTTCGCCGGTGATTTGCGCCGCCAAAGCCGCCGCTCGCTTGAGCGGCATTTCTTCGAGCAACAGGTTGAGGATGCGCATCGCCTCACTGCTGACGGCGCCCTCCTCCTCGGGCGCAGACCAGCCCGCCACCAGCACCACGCACTCGCCGCGCTGCTGATTGCTGTCCGACTCGACAAACTCGCGCAGCTCAGCCAGCGGCAGCCCCTTGAGAGTCTCAAACGTCTTGGTCAGCTCACGGGCAAGCAGCGCCGGGCGCTCGGGACCGAACACCAGTTCCATGTCTTGCAGGCACTCCAGGATGCGATGTGGGGCCTCATAGAAGATCAAGGTGCGAGGTTCTTCCTTTACCTGTTCGAGACGCGCACGCCGCCCCACCGCCTTGGCCGGCAGAAAACCTTCGAAAATGAATCGATCGGAAGGCAGCCCTGCTGCCGACAGYGCGGCAATCAACGCGCAGGCACCCGGAACCGGCACCACATTGATGCCCGCCGCCCGGGCCTGCCGCACCAGGTGATAACCCGGATCGGAAATCAGCGGCGTCCCGGCATCCGAGATCAACGCCACGTTGTCACCGGCAAGCAGGCGAGTGATAAAGCGGCTACCTTCATCCCGCTCGTTGTGCTCATGGCAGGCCGCCAATGGCGTCGAGATGCCGAAGTGCTGCATCAAACGCTGGGAATGACGGGTGTCTTCCGCGGCGATCAAGGCCACTTCACGGAGAATCTTCAGCGCCCGCGCACTGATGTCATCCAGGTTGCCGATGGGCGTCGCCACCACATAAAGCGAGCCAGCAGCGGAATTCAAAGCACCTGGAGCAGTCAAAGCGCACACCTCATGATCGGTAAAAGTCGCCATTGTAGCGCGTAGCGAGGTTCACGATACGCGCAACCAATGGAGGTCTCGGCGACTGTTTGTGCGCTGGCGCAACATTTACACCAGCTAAATTGATCGATTCACACCAGTAACATCGCGCCCCGGCCAGTGCTTGGGTACAATTCCACGCTAATTTGATCGAGTATCAGGAACGCTTACATGATCGCTTGCCTGCGGCTGTTATCTGCCCTCTGCCTCGCTGCCTTGCTGGCGGCTTGCGCCAGCTCGCCCTCCTCCAGCCTTGGCGAACTTCCACGGACACCGGATGCCAGTATCGAGCAACTGCTTGAGAAGGCCTCCCAAAGCAAATCACCGGAAGATGCCGCCCTGCTGCGCCTGAGCGCTGCCGACCTGGCCTATCGCCAGGGCAATGCCGGCCAGTCCGCGCAAATCCTGCAACAGGTTCCGATCGAACAGCTCAAGCCGGGCCCACAGGTTTTCGCCAGCACCCTGGCGGCTGAACTGGCCATGACCCGCAACCAGCCCAAGGCCGCGCTGACGGCCTTGAGCCATCCGAGCATGCAACGCTTGAGCGAACTGCCCATCGAACAACAGGTCCGCACCGGCACCGTTCACGCCCGTGCACTTGAAGCCGATGGCCAGACCCTCGCCGCCGCTCGCGAGCGCATTTTCATCGCCCCGATGCTAAAAGGTGAGGCCGCGAGCAAAAACCACGAAGCCATCTGGACCCTGATCGCTTCGCTGCCGACCGAGCAATTGCAACCGAACACCACCGACGATCTCGGCGGCTGGATGGCCCTCGCGCTGGCCGTGAAATCCGCCGGCACCCTGGAGCAGCAACAAGCCGCCATCGACAAATGGCGCGCGCAGAACCCGAAACACCCGGCAGCCATTCAATTGCCGCAGCCACTGACCCAACTCAAGGAACTGGCCAGCCAGCCCCTGAGCAAGATCGCCCTGCTGCTGCCTCAGGACGGCCCGCTGGCCTCGGTCGGCAAAGCACTGCGCGACGGCTTCATGGCTGCTCACTACCAGGCCCAACAGGCCGGGCAGAAACCACCCGCCATCGAGTTCTATGACAGCTCGCGCCTGACCTCCATGGACGAGTTCTACCGCAAGGCCCAGGCCGATGGCGTGCAACTGGTCGTCGGCCCGTTGGAGAAGCCGCTGGTCAAACAGCTGAGCGCTCGCCCGCAATTGCCAATCACCACACTCGCGCTGAACTATAGCGAAGGCGATCAGGGTCCGGCGCAGTTGTTCCAGTTCGGTCTTGCCGCTGAAGACGAAGCCCGCGAAGTGTCGCGCCGCGCTCGCGCCGACGGCCTGCATCGCGCAGCCATCATGGTGCCGAAAGGTGAATGGGGCGACCGCGTGCTCAAGGCATTCAGCCAGGATTGGCAAGCCAATGGCGGCACCATCGTCGCCACCGAACGCGTCGATCAACCGGTCCAGTTGGCCCAGCAGATTGCCGACATGTTCCAGCTGCGTCAGAGCGAAGGTCGCGCCAAGAGCCTGCAAAGCACCGTTGGCTCGCAAGTAGCTGCCCAGCCATCGCGCCGCCAGGACATCGAGTTCATTTTCCTCGCCGCAACACCGCAACAGGCCCAGCAGATCAAACCGACCCTGAACTTCCAGTACGCAGGCGATGTTCCGGTCTACGCCACCTCCCACGTGTTCAGCGCCAGCGGTGACGTCAACCAGTACAACGACATGAATGGCATTCGCTTCTGCGAGACGCCATGGTTGCTGGACGCCAATGATCCACTGCGCCGCCAGGTCACCGCCCAGTGGCCACAAGCCGCCGGCAGCCTGGGGCGCCTGTATGCCATGGGTGTGGACGCTTATCGCCTGGCGCCACGCCTGGGCCAGCTCAAGTCACTGCCAGACAGCCGCATCGACGGTGAATCGGGCAGCCTTGGCATGTCTCAGAGCCAGCGGGTCGTGCGCCAGTTGCCATGGGCCCAGTTCGCCAATGGCCAGGTCCAGCGCCTGCCGGACACCGCTCGCTGATGCCCGACAGGTCACGCCAGCAAAGCGGCAAGGATGCCGAGCGCCATGCGCTCGAGCATCTTCAACAACAGGGTCTGCGCCTGCTGGCGCAGAACTGGTTGTGTAAACGCGGCGAGCTTGATCTGGTCATGCTAGATGGCGATACAGTAGTATTCGTTGAAGTCCGCTACAGAAAAAACACTCAATGGGGTGGCGCGCTCGACAGCATCGATGAGCGCAAACGGCAAAAACTGATTTTCGCCGCGCAATATTTTCTTCAGCGCGAGTCGCGCTGGGCCAATTTCCCTTGCCGCTTCGACGTGATTGCCATCGACAGCAACCTCGATCAGTTGAACTGGCTACAGAATGCCTTCGACGGCTGATCGCCGGCAGTGCGAACCGGACACTATCACCGAACACTTTTGCTCTTTGCTTTGCGGGCTGCACATTCATGTGCCGAACAGCCGCGCCACTTAAGGTCACACAGATGGACATGCAATCCCGAATTCGCCAGCTTTTTCAGGCCAGTATCGACACCAAGCAACAGGCGATGGAAGTACTTGCACCGCACATCGAGCAAGCCAGCCAGGTCATGGTCAACGCCCTGCTCAACGAAGGAAAAATGCTTTCCTGTGGTAACGGCGGCTCTGCCGGCGACGCCCAGCACTTCTCGTCCGAGCTGCTCAATCGCTTTGAGCGCGAGCGCCCGAGCCTGCCAGCCATCGCCTTGACGACCGACAGCTCGACGATCACCTCGATCGCCAATGACTACAGCTACAACGAAATCTTCTCCAAGCAGATCCGCGCACTCGGCCAACCGGGCGATGTGTTGCTGGCTATCTCCACCAGCGGTAACTCGGCCAACATAATTCAAGCGATCCAGGCCGCACATGATCGCGAAATGATTGTCGTAGCATTGACCGGTCGTGATGGCGGCGGCATGGCGTCACTGCTATTGCCCGAGGACGTCGAGATTCGCGTACCGGCCAACGTCACTGCACGCATTCAGGAAGTCCACCTGCTGGCGATCCATTGCCTTTGCGATTTGATCGACAGCCAAATATTCGGGAGTGAAGAATGACCCCTAATCGCCTGGGCCTTCTGGCCTTGACCCTGTGCCTCGGCATCAGTGGCTGCACCTCGGTGGTGACTGCCAGCCGTGAAGCACCGATTGAAGATGACCGTGGCACCCGCACACTGGGCAGCAAGATCGACGACTCCCTGATCGACACCAAGGTTGGCGTGAACGTCGCCAAGGCCGACCCAGCCCTGGATAAGGACTCGCACATCGTCGTCACCAGCTTCAACGGCGTCGTGCTGCTCGCCGGGCAAACGCCACGCGCAGACCTCAAGGCCAAGGCCGAACAGGCCGCCGCCGCGGTCCAGCGCGTGAAGCAGGTGCACAACGAGCTGCAGGTCCTGCCACCCTCCAGCTTCCTGGCCCGTCAGAACGACACCTGGCTGACCTCCAAGATCAAAGCCCAGATGCTCGCCGACGCCAACATCCCCGGTTCGCGCATCAAGATCGTCACTGAAAACGGCATTGTCTACATGCTAGGCCTGCTGACCAAACAGGAAGCTGCGCAGGCGACCAACCTGGTGCAAGGCGTTTCCGGCGTACAGAAGATTGTGAAGCTGTTTGAGTACATCGACTGATCCGCACACCGCTTACCTATCTGCACGCGGTGTAGGAGCTGCCGAAGGCTGCKATCTTTTGATCTTAAAAAGCCAAATCAAAAGATCGCAGCCTTCGGCAGCTCCTACCCGTTTGAAGGTGGTGAAGTAATAAAAAAGGCGATCCGWTCGGATCGCCTTTTTTATTACTTCACCACCTTCAAACTGGGTCGACCGCTTGGACGCGGCGGCTCGCTGTCGGGTGGTGGAAGATCGTCATCGGGCTCGATCTCGTCATCCTCGCCCATCGGCGATTCCAGATCGAACACCATGCCCTGGCCATTCTCCCGGGCGTAGATACCCAGGATCGAAGCAATTGGCACGTACAAGGTGTGCGGCACGCCACCAAAGCGCCCCTCGAAACTGACCGCCTCGTTGTCCATGTGCAGATGACGCACAGCCTGTGGCGACACATTCAGGACAATTTGTCCGTCACTGGCAAAACCCTGAGGCACCTGGACCGACGGATACTCGGAATTGACCAGCATGTGCGGGGTGCAATCGTTGTCCACAATCCACTCGTAGAGCGCGCGGACCAGATAAGGTCGACTGGAGTTCATAGCGGCTCCTTAAGCCTTAGCGCATATCGCGTTCGACACCAGACAGACTCGCCTGGAAAGCCTCACGCGCAAACGAGCGCTCCATGTAATCAAGCAGCGGCTTGGCAGGCCGCGGCAGTTCTATACCCAAAATCGGCAATCGCCAGAGTATTGGCAGTAGGCAGCAGTCCACCAGACTTTGTTCCTCACTGAGGAAAAACGGCTTGTCGGCAAACAGTGGCGACACACCCGTCAGGCTTTCGCGCAACTCTTTCCGAGCCACGGCACGGGCCGCCTCCTTGGTCCGCGAATCCAGAATCAGATCCACCAGGCCACACCAGTCACGCTGAATACGATGAATCAGCAGACGACTGTTGGCACGCGCCACAGGATAAACCGGCAGCAAGGGCGGGTGCGGGTAACGCTCATCCAGATATTCCATCACCACAGTCGACTCCCACAACGCCAGGTCGCGATCGACCAGGGTGGGCAAGCTGCCGTAAGGGTTCACCTCAATCAGTTTAGGTGGCTGACGCCCAGCTTCCACGTAAATGATCTCGGCGCTGACACCCTTCTCTGCCAGTACGATGCGCACTCGGTGGGAATAGTGGTCGGCGGGGTCGGAGTAACAGGCCAACCGATTGGTCACGCCCATGGCGATCCTCCTCGCTTGTAGAAATTATCGAACGCGGAAAAACGAGCGCGCCCAGAGGACGCCTCCCGTAACGACTGGATAACCAGGCTCGCTACATCTTCAGAGGCGCCCTTGGGCGCGCGCGATTAACAGCAATAGCTTGAAGCTTTATCAGTGCACGTCTTTCCAGTATTCGCGCTTGAGCAGGTAAGCGAAGACGAAGAAGAACGCCAGGTACAACAATACGTACGTACCGATGCGCTGATGTTGCAGCTTAACCGGGTTAGCCGAGTAAGCCAGGAAGGTTACCAGATTCTTGACCTTCTCATCGAACTGCTCTTCAGTCAGAGCACCGCTTTTCGGCACGATGGTCAGTTGATCGCACGCTTCATGAGTCAATGGCGTACCGGTCAGCGGATCAAATTGCTTTTTGCCGCCTTCGACGATCTGAACCTGTTTGCAACCAACCACCTGGCGACCTTGCAGGCCGGCCAGGACGTTTGGCATGCCCACGTTCGGGAAGACCTTGTTGTTCACACCCCATGGACGCGACGGATCTTCGTAGAACGACTTCAGGTAACCGTAGAGCCAGTCGGTACCGCGAACACGAGCAACCAGGGTCAGGTCCGGCGGAGCGGCGCCAAACCAGGCCTTGGCGTCCGCTGGCTGCATGCCGATGCTCATGTGGTCGCCGATCTTGGCGCCAGTGAACATCAGCTTCTCCAGCATCAACTCATGGGGAATGCCCAGGTCGTCGGCAACTCGCTCATAGCGTTGGAACTTGGCACTGTGGCAACCCATGCAGTAGTTGGCGAACGTACGTGCACCATCCTGCATGGCTGCTTTATCGGAAACGTCAACGTCGACTTTTTCCAGCTCGGGGCCACCGTGCTCAGCTGCGAAAGCGAACACTGGCAACGCAGCAAGCATCAATACAGCAAATAGTTTTTTCATCAGCCAGTCACCCTTTCCGGAACCGGTTTGGTCTTCTCGAGCCGGGTGTAGAACGGCATCAGAATGAAGTAGGCGAAGTACAGGAAGGTACATACCTGCGACAGCAACGTACGCTCAGGGGTTGGAGCCAATACGCCCAGCACACCCAGGATCACGAACGCGATGCAGAACACCCAGAGCCAGATCTTGCTCAGCCAGCCTTTGTAGCGCATCGACTTGACCGGACTGCGGTCGAGCCATGGCAGGACGAACAGCACAGCAATGGCCGCGCCCATGGCGATCACACCGAAGAGCTTGTCCGGAATCGCGCGCAAGATGGCGTAGAACGGGGTGAAGTACCAGACCGGAGCAATGTGCTCTGGGGTCTTGAAGGCGTTCGCCACTTCAAAGTTCGGCTTTTCGAGGAAGTAACCGCCCATTTCCGGGAAGAAGAACACGATCGAGCAGAAGATGAACAGGAACACCACCACACCGACGATATCTTTCACGGTGTAGTACGGGTGGAAGGCAATGCCATCCAGCGGTATGCCGTTTTCGTCCTTGTGTTTCTTGATGTCCACGCCGTCCGGGTTGTTCGAACCGACTTCGTGCAACGCCAGGATGTGCAGCACCACCAGACCCAGGATAACGATCGGCAGGGCAACCACGTGCAAGGCGAAGAAGCGGTTCAGGGTAATACCGGAAATCAGGTAGTCACCACGAATCCACTGGGTCAGGTCGTTACCGATGACCGGGATCGCACCGAACAGCGAGATGATCACCTGGGCACCCCAGTAGGACATCTGCCCCCACGGCAGCAGGTAACCCATGAAGGCTTCGGCCATCAGCGCCAGATAGATCAGCATGCCGAAGACCCACACCAGCTCACGCGGTTTCTGGTACGAACCGTAGAGCAGGCCACGGAACATGTGCAGATAGACCACGATAAAGAACGCAGAGGCGCCGGTGGAGTGCAGCAGACGCAGGATCGAGCCGTACTCGACGTCGCGCATGATGTATTCGACGGAGGCAAACGCCTCTTCCGCCGACGGGTTATAGCTCATGGTCAGCCAGACGCCGGTAACGATCTGATTGACCAGAACGAGCAGCGCCAGGGAGCCAAAGAAATAGAAGAAGTTGAAGTTCTTCGGAGCGTAATACTTGCTGAGATGGTCTTCCCACATCTTGGTTGCGGGAAAGCGTGCATCAACCCAATCCATGAATTTGCTCATCACGCCTTCTCCGTATCGACGCCAATGACAATGATGTCGTCGGTCTCATAGGAATGCGGGGGAACTGGCAGGTTCAAAGGCGCAGGTTGCGACTTGTAGACGCGACCAGCCAGATCGTAGTGGGAACCGTGGCAAGGGCAGAAATAACCGCCTACCCAGTCTTTCCCCAGATCCGCAGGTGCCACTTCGGGACGGAAGGTCGGCGAGCAACCCAGGTGCGTGCAGATACCGATCAGCAGCAGAACCTCAGGTTTGATCGAACGGGTTTCCGGATCAACGTAAGTCGGTTGTGTCGAGTTCTTGGAGGTCGGGTCAACAAGCTGACCCTCGATCTTCTTCAGATTCCCCAGGATTTCCGGCGTACGGCGGACGATGAACACCGGCTGGCCGCGCCACTCAGCAATCATCTGCTGGCCTGGCTCGACTTTGCTGACATTCACTTTCACCGGTGCACCTGCGGCTTTCGCCTTGGCACTGGGAAACCATGACCCCACGAACGGGACCGCAGCCCCCAYCGCTCCTGCAGCACCCACCACGGATGTGGCTGCTACCAAGAAGCGACGCCGGCCTGCATTCACGCCGTCATTGCTCATTCAGTCCTCTCCATCAGCTTTGTGGCCTGTTAAATCAGGCGTCTACTAAGTAAATCTATGTACTTATAAAAATTTTGCCGAATGGTAATGAAAAGCCCCAATTCTGACAAGGTAATTACCGGAGCCCATCATCCCCAAGCCTTGTAGTATAGGGCGCCTGCGGATGTGGCAAGTTGTCACAGCGCAATTCTTTGATAAATCGCAGACACAAAAAAACGCCCAGCTCCGTGAGGAAACTGGGCGTTCTTTTTTGAACGTGAAAGCGAATTAACGCTTCGAGTACTGCGGACGCTTACGCGCTTTACGCAGACCGACTTTCTTACGTTCAACTTCACGAGCATCGCGGGTTACGAAGCCGGCTTTACGCAGGGCGCTGCGCAGAGTCTCGTCGTAGTCCATCAGAGCGCGAGTGATGCCGTGGCGGATTGCGCCAGCTTGACCACTTACACCACCGCCGATCACGGTGACGTAGATGTCGAACTTCTCGACAGTCTCAGTCAATTCCAGCGGCTGACGAACTACCATGCGGGCAGTTTCGCGGCCGAAGAAATTATCCAGCGAACGGTTGTTGATGGAGATGTTACCAGTACCCGGACGCAGGAAAACGCGTGCGGTTGCGGTCTTGCGACGGCCAGTGCCGTAATTTTGAGTCGCCGACATAATGTACTATTCCGTTAAAACTTCAGTTCTTGGGGCTGCTGAGCAGTATGTGGGTGTGCAGCGCCCGCATAGACTTTCAGCTTACGGTACATGTCGCGACCCAGCGGGTTCTTAGGCAGCATGCCTTTGACCGCGGTCTCGATCACGCGCTCAGGGGCCTTGGCGATCAGCTTTTCAAAGTTGATCGACTTGATGCCGCCCGGGAAACCGGAGTGGGAGTAGTACATTTTGTCAGTGGTTTTAGCACCGGTAACACGGATCTGCTCAGCGTTGATTACGACGATGTAGTCGCCGGTGTCAACGTGAGGAGTGTACTCAGGCTTGTGCTTGCCACGCAGACGGCTCGCGATTTCGGTGGCCAGACGACCCAGGGTCTGACCAGCAGCGTCGACGACAAACCAGTCGCGCTTTACTGTTTCCGGTTTAGCAGTAAAAGTTTTCATTCTTTATAGCCTCAGGGGCCGCCCTGTAAATTAGACGGCGGATCTTACTGAATAGTGCGTACTTTGACAAGTCAAAGGCAGCCGGATACAGACGCTTTCGGGGGCTCGGGTCGGCGCGTCCGTTCAACGGCAAGATTCTTCGGCGGCGGCGCATCACTTCCACTGCAGAAAGAGGTGCGCAATTATGCAGATTGCGAAAAATAATTCAACCTGCTTTTATGATTGTTTTGCCCAAGGAGCACCCGATGGACTATCGCCAGCTAGGCCGAACCAATCTGAACGTGAGTGCCCTCTGCCTCGGAACCATGACCTGGGGCGAGCAAAACAGCGAGGCAGACGCCTTCGCCCAGATCGAGCGGGCCAAGAGCGCCGGAATCAACTTCATCGACACCGCCGAGATGTACCCGGTGCCACCCAAGGCTGAAACCTACGCCACCACCGAACGCTACATCGGCAATTACTTCAAGAGCCGCGGCGACCGCGCCGACTGGATCCTGGCCAGCAAGATCGCCGGCCCCGGCAACACTATCGACTACATCCGCGATAAAAACCTGCGCCACAATCGCCAACACATTACTGAGGCGGTTGATGCCAGCCTCAAGCGCCTGCAAACCGACTACATCGACCTGTACCAGTTGCACTGGCCGGAGCGCAGCACCAACTTCTTCGGTCAACTCGGCTACAAGCACAAGATCGAGGCCAACCTGACCCCGCTGGAGGACACCCTCGAAGCGCTGGACGAACAGGTCCGCGCCGGCAAGATTCGCCACATCGGCCTGTCCAACGAGACGCCATGGGGCACCATGCGCTTTCTGGCCCTGGCCGAAGCCCGAGGCTGGYCGCGTGCCGTGTCGATCCAGAACCCGTTCAACCTGCTCAACCGCTGCTTTGAAGTCGGCCTGGCGGAAATCGCCATCCGCGAGCAGTGCGGCCTGCTCGCCTATTCGCCGCTGGCGTTCGGCTTCCTTTCAGGCAAGTACGAAGGTGGCRCCCGCCCGCCAAAAGGTCGCCTGAGCCTCTACAGCCGCTTCAGCCGCTATTTCAACGCGCAGTCGCAAGCAGCCTGCAGCCGTTACGTGGCGCTGGCTCGCGAGCACGGCCTGGACCCGGCGCAAATGGCCCTGGCATTCGTGACGCAGCAGCCGTTCGTGACCAGCAACATCATCGGCGCGACCACGATGGAGCAACTGGAGAGCAACATCGCCAGTTTTGATCTGAAATTGTCGGAGGAGGTAATGGAAGGGATTGAGGCGATTCACAAGGATCACCCGAATCCTGCTCCATAACCCCCACCTGTAGGAGCGAGCCTGCTCGCGAAAAACCTGAGCACACCGTTGGGTGTCAGGTTTTCAACGTTATCGTTGACGACCATCGCGAGCAAGCTCGCTCCTACAATGACCTGGCGATGATCTCCTTCATGATCTCGTTCGTCCCGGCATAGATCCGCTGCACCCGCGCATCCGCCCATGCCCGCGCGATCGGGTACTCCCACATGAACCCGTAACCACCGTGCAACTGCACACACTCGTCGAGCACCTTGCATTGCAGGTCGGTGCCCCAGTACTTGGCCATCGCTGCCGTTGGCACGTCGAGCTTGCCTTGCAGGTGCAGTTCCAGGCAGCGGTCGACGAAGACCCGGCCGATCTGGATTTCCGTGGCCATTTCCGCCAGTTTGAACCGGGTATTCTGGAAATCCGCGATCGACTKGCCGAACGCCTTGCGCTCGCGGGTGTAGTCCAGCGTCCATTGCAGCGCCGCTTCAGCTGAAGCCAGCCCGCCAATGGCCACCGTCAGGCGCTCTTGGGGCAATTCCTGCATCAGGTAGGCAAAGCCCATCCCGGCCTGGCCCAGCAGGTTTTCCTTGGGTACACGTACGTCCTGGAAGAACAGCTCCGAGGTGTCCTGGGCTTTCATCCCGACCTTTTCCAGGCGCTTGCCCTTGTCGAAGCCTGGCGTATTGGCTTCCACCAGAAACAAACTGGTGCCCTTCGCGCCGGCCTTCGGATCGGTCTTGGCGACGACGATCACCAGATCGGCCAGGTAGCCGTTGGTGATAAAAGTCTTGGAGCCGTTGATCACATACTCATCGCCATCGAGCACGGCCGTGGTTTTCACCCCTTGCAGATCGGAACCGGCGCCCGGTTCAGTCATGGCGATCGCGGTAACCATCTCGCCGGACACCAGCTTCGGCAGGTATTTGTGCTTCAGCGCTTCACTGCCGTAATGCAGGATGTACGGCGCCACGATGTCCGAATGCAGGGAAAAACCGATGCCGGTCAGGCCAAGTCGCCCCACTTCTTCGATCACCACCGCACTGTAGAGAAAGTCCGCCCCCAGACCGCCGTACTCCTCCGGCAAGTGTGAGCACAGCATCCCCGCCTCCCCTGCCTTGTTCCACAGTTTGCGGTCGATATAGCCCTGTTTTTCCCATTGCCCATGGAACGGCACCGCCTCTTTTTCGAGGAACGTTCGCACACTGTCGCGGAAAAGCTCGTGCTCGGAACTGAACAGGGTTCTGGGGATCATGCGACACCTTTTCTTTGTTATTAGAAGGAATTGACCGTCAGAGCCTAAGCCTCGCTTCCGATACAGGACACTGGACACATCCGACAAAAAATAAGACGATCCAGCCGTCTGGTGACCACTTCCCCCTATAAAAATAAAGTTGAATTATGTCTAACCAAGCCTCCACGCCCCTGCGGCGCGTCAGCATCCTGGCCATTGACCGGGTTTTCGCTTCCACCCTCATGCAAGCCAAGGATTTCTTCCACCTCGCCAGCCTGCGCTACGGCAAACAGCTGGGCCATGGCCTGACACCGGCGTTCGAAACCCGCCTGGTCAGCCCCGATGGCAAACCGGTCAACACCTTCAGCGATGTGCTGATTCCAGTGGATGGCGGGCTGGAAAACGCCGACATCATCGTTCTTCCCGCGTTCTGGGACGATTTCGACAGTCTCTGCAAACGTTACCCGCAAGTCCTGCCCTGGTTGCGCCAGCAACATGCGCGCGGTGCCGTACTGTGCGGCGAGGCCACCGGTGTTTTCTGGCTGGCCGAAGCCGGGCTGCTCAATGGCAAGGAAGCGACCACCTACTGGCGCTTCTTCAATGCCTTCGCCGAACGCTTCCCCCAGGTCCAGCTCAATCAGGACAAGCACCTGACCGACGCCGATAACCTGTACTGCGCTGGCGGCACCACCTCGGCGTGCGATTTGTACATCTACCTGATCGAGCGCTTCTGCGGCGCCAATGTGTCCCAGGCCGTAGCGCGGGACATTCTGTATGAGGTGCAACGCAGCTACGCGCCTGGACGCATCGGGTTTGGTGGCCAGAAGCTGCACCAGGACGTGATCATCCTGCAGATCCAGCACTGGCTCGAAGAACACTTCGCCGACAAGTTCCGCTTCGAAGACGTCGCCCGCGAACACGGCATGAGCATCCGCAACTTCATGCGCCGCTTCCAGACCGCCACCGGCGACAAGCCACTGCATTACCTGCAACGCCTGCGCATCGAAACCGCCAAGGGCTTGCTGTCCGGCAGCCGCAAGAGCATCAAGACCATCAGTTACGAAGTCGGCTACGACGATGCGAGCTTCTTTGCGCGGCTGTTCCGCCAACACACGGAGTTGTCGCCGAACCAGTATCGGCAGCAGTTTCAGCAGGCAGCTTAAAAGATCGCAGGCTTCGCCAGCTCCTACAGAATGGTGTGTACCTGTAGGAGCTGGCGAAGCCTGCGATCTTTTGATCTTCGGCGTACAAAAAAGGCCTGCAATCGCAGGCCTCCTTTTTATTTTCCAAACTGTCCTACGGCTTGTGCGCCCGGGCCAGGAATTCGTGGGACTGCATTTCCAGCAGACGACTCAAGGTTCGCTGGAATTCGAAATTCAAGCGACCGCCGGTGTACAGATCCTTAAGCTCGACCTCGGCAGAAATGATCAGCTTCACGTTGCGGTCGTAGAACTCGTCGACCATGTTGATGAAGCGTCGGGCGATGTCGTCGGTGGTGACGCTCATCTGCTCGACATCGCTGAGCAACACGGCGTGGAAGATCTTGCCCAGCTCGATGTAGTCGTTCTGGCTGCGTGGGCCGTCGCATAGTTCGCGGAAGTTGAACCAGGCCACGTCATCGCAGGTGCGCAGGGCACGGATTTCACGGTTCTCGATCATCAGCACGTCATTTTCGACCGCCGCCGTGCATTCCGGTGTCAGCGCACGGAAGCTCTTGCGCAGGCTTTCGTTGGCAGCTTCGTCGAGTGGATAGTGGAACAGCTCGGCTTGTTCGAGGTGACGCAGACGATAGTCGACGCCGCTGTCGACGTTGACGATCTCGGTGTTCTGCTTGATCAGCGCAATGGCCGGCAGGAAGCGCGCGCGCTGCAGGCCGTCCTTGTACAGGCCGTCCGGCACGATGTTCGAGGTGGCGACCAGGGTCACACCGTTCTTGAACAGTTCTTCCATCAGCGTGCCGAGGATCATGGCGTCGGTGATGTCGGAGACGAAGAATTCATCGAAGCAGATGACCCGGGCTTCGGTGGCGAAGCGCTTGGCAATGATGGTCAGCGGGTTTTTCTCGCCGCCCAGGGTCTTCATCTCTTCGTGCACGCGCTTCATGAAGCGGTGGAAGTGCGTACGGGTCTTTTCCTTGAAGGGCAACGCTTCGAAGAAGGTGTCCACCAGGTAAGTCTTGCCGCGACCTACGCCGCCCCAGAAATACAGGCCCTTGACCGGGGTCTGATCCTTCTTGCCAAACAACTTGCCCAGCAGGCCCGGCTTGTTTTGCTCGGCCGCGACCAGATCGTCGTACAGGCGCTGCAAATGACGCACGGCGGTTTCCTGCGCGGCGTCATGGAAGAATTCCGGGCGTTTCAGATCAGCTTGATATCGTTCTAGGGGCGTCATAATTCGTTAGCAAGGCAACAAAAACGGGCCGACACTGTAGCGACGGCCCGCAGGAATGGCAATCGGCCCTTGGTCGGGCCGAGCCGTTGATTATTCCTGAATCGGCGTCAGGGCAATGCGCAAGGCCTCGATAGCCGCGTCGCGTGCGGCGCTGTCGGCGAAGGTCGGGCTGTCGGCAACGCATTGACCTTCGAGCCAGACGCTGAAGCCCAGATCTTCACTGCGCACGTCCAGATCCTGGCCCGCTTGCAGTTGCTTGGTCACCTGCCCCGCGGTTTTACCGTCGGCGAAGTTGCGCGACAGCAGCAGTTGTTCGCCATCGGCCGCCAGCAGACGGAAGCGGAAACTGCCGTCGTCTTCACGGAAGCTGACAAACCGCGCAGCCTTCACGACTTTCTTCTTGGTGGTCGCAGCCACTTGAGTCTGGGCAACGAAGGAGCGCAGGCCTACCGCTTCACGCAGTTCGTTGAGGAAGGGTGTCGCCACCGCGCGGGCCTTTTTCGCGCCGTGTTGCAGGATGTCTTCCAGATCCGCCGGGCGCTCGATCAACAGGTTATAACGCTCGCGGGACTCGCCCAATTCGTTGTCCAGTAGCTGGAACAGACGACTCTTCGCCTCGCCCCAACCCAGACCCTGCAACAGTTCGCTGCGGAACTCGTCGGACTGCGCCGGGGTGGCGAACGCCTGGAACAAGGTGAACAGGTGTGAATTGTCCGGATCCTTGGCTTCGCCCGGCGCGCGGGAGTCGGTGACGATCCGTGAAATCGCATCCTTCATTTCTTTGGCGCTGCTGAACAGCGGAATGGTGTTGTCGTAGCTCTTCGACATCTTGCGGCCATCCAGGCCCGGCAAGGTGGCGACGCTCTCTTCGATCAACGCCTCGGGCATGGTGAAGAACTCTTTGCCCTGGCCAAAAAGATGGTTGAAGCGCTGACCGATGTCCCGCGCCATTTCCACGTGCTGGATCTGGTCACGACCGACCGGCACCTTGTGCGCATTGAACATCAGGATGTCCGCGGCCATCAGCACCGGGTAGCTGTACAGGCCCATGGTGATGCCGGCGTCCGGGTCTTCACCGGTCTCGACGTTCTTGTCCACCGAAGCCTTGTAGGCGTGGGCGCGATTGAGCAGGCCCTTGGCGGCAACRCAGGTCAGCAGCCAGGTCAGTTCGGGGATTTCCGGGATGTCGGACTGGCGGTAGAAGGTCACGCGATCGACATCCAGGCCACCGGCCAGCCAGGTCGCGGCGATTTCCAGACGCGAGCGCTGGATGCGCAGCGGGTCATCGCACTTGATCAGGGCGTGGTAGTCGGCCAGGAAGTAGAACGAATCGGCATTGCTGTCACGGCTGGCGACGATCGCCGGGCGGATGGCGCCAGCGTAGTTGCCCAGGTGCGGCGTGCCGGTGGTGGTGATGCCGGTGAGGATACGGGTACGAGTCGTCATGGGTAATCGCTTGTCAGACTGCAATCAATTCGAGAGACGCGGCAGGATCAGATCCTTGAGATCGGTCAGCTTGCCATGAAAAAAGTGTCCGCATTCTGCCACTTTCAGCAGCTCATGGGGGCGTTCGAGCTTGTCGGACCATTCGTAAACCAGCTGCGGATCGATCACTTCATCGGTTTCCGGCTGGATCAGGGTCAGTTCGCCCTGC